>WLEG01000002.1 GCA_009704425.1 Actinomycetota bacterium
CGTCGCACCACGGCGACGAATGCGCCCGATGTCAACAACCAAATCGCCAACATGAGCGGACGGCTGGAATCGTCCAGACCGGTGGCCGGCAAAGCACCGGCGGTGACCTTCAGACCCAACGACGCCTGCACCGTCGGACTGGCCACCACCAACGTGTGGTTGCCCAGTCCGATGCCCGACGGCAGTGCCGTCTGCGTCTTGATGGAACCGTTCGCATCCACCGTGTACGAACCCAACAGCGTGGGCGTCGACATGATGACGAACTCCACCGTCTCACCCGGGGTGAGACCGGAGGCCAGCACACCGACCTGGCCGTTGCCCAACACCTCGATGACCGCACCCGGCTGCACCTCGGTGACCGAACCGTCCTGGTTCAACGCCGCGAACAGCGTCGACTTGTTGGCCGCCTCCACCAACACCGTGTTCTCGATGGGCACCGGAACGCTCAACAAACCGGTGAGGTTCGCACCCGTCGGAGTGTCCACAACGGCCAGACCACTGCTACCACCCGTCGATTGATTCAACTGGTTCACCAGATCATCGGCCGCGGTCTGCAACGACTGCACCTGAGCCGGCGAACGATCCTCGGGATCCACCTGCGCCGCCGGCAAATCCGCCGGCGTCTCCACCACCGGAGCCACCGGCTGACCGTTCACGATCGCCGACGCCGAACCCGGCTGCTGCGTCAACTGCGACTGGTTCGACGAATTCACCAACGTCGGTGTCGCCGCCGGAGCAGTCGTCGTCGGGGCAGTCGTCGTCGTTGTCGGCGCCGCATAGGTGAACAACGTGTTCGCCGCGTTCGACTGACCGCCCGCGGTCACAACGACACTGGCCGTGCCCGCCGAACCAGCCGGCGTCGTGCAGGTGATCGACGTCGCCGACACCACGTTCACGTTCGTGCACGCCGCACCACCCACGGTGACCGTCGCACCAGCAGCGAAACCGGTTCCCGTGATCGTGATCGACGTACCACCCGCAGTCGAGCCCGAAGCCGGCGACACCGCCGACACCGTTGCAACCGGAGCGATGTTCCCCGAATACTTCCTGATCACCGATCCGTTGTACGTCCTGACGGCCACCAACGTTTCACCCGCCGGTGTCAGCGACGAGAGGAATGTTCCCTTGGTGGCCCCAGACCCCGGGTCCCAACCCGTCCAGTTGGACGCTCCGGCATCGACCAAATTCAAGAAGGATCCGGTCGACGAAAGTCGAGCCAATCCCGACTCGACTTGACAGCAGGTTGATCGATTGAACTTTCCGCCGATCAAGATGTTCCCCACAGGGTCGACGTCCACCGACGTAATGTTGAACGGCGCGTAATCACCAGTGTTCACGGCCACGTCACTCGCCTCAGCGGTGAACACGTTGAGGTCCGGGAATCCGTATTCGACTGCGAAAGTACCTCCGACCACGGTCCTCATTCCGTTTCCGCAGACTCCATTGGTGTCGTACGTCCCGTTGAACGAGACATCCGAGGCACCCGAATCGGATACTCGGAACAAGCCAACATCCAAGCAAGCACCGTTAAAAGGATGGCCGGGTGAGAGGAGGTCGGCCCTGATCGGGGAGCTGCCTAAAATATCCGCAGCTATCAGGTAGCCACCGCCAGGAAGGACTTCCACGTCCTTGCCGTACGCATTACTCGGCGTACCCGTGTCGCTCAACCATGCACCCAGCGTCTGGTTGAAAGCAACGTCTGGCGTTCCGTCCGCATTGAATCGGACGAGAGCGCCCAACCCTTGAAGGTACGGCTGAATCGCCATCACGATTCGTCCCTGGTTGTCCACTTCGATGTCGTAGACGTCCGGTGGCAAGGCGAAATTCATCGAGTAATCCACCAAGTAATCACCCACATTGGAGTTGAACGACGCGACGTTCTCGCCGGTCGCAGTCATTTTGACCAAACCACCCGCGCCGAAGGCGTTGTTCTCATCGAACCCACCGGCCAACAAGATGTGGCCGTCATCGAGCACTTTGATGAACCGTGGTTGACTGCTGAGATACGGTCCGTTGTTGGTCAAGTCGAGTGCGAAGTTCGGATCCATGTTGCCATCGGGGAGTCGACGACCAACACTGCCCATAACGAATCCCGAGGAAATGATCGCTCCTCCCTGGGAGTCGACATCCATCGCGGTGACGTAGGCACTGTTGTAGAGGCCCGCACCGTCGTAGTTACCGAGATACGAGGTGTCTTTCGTTCCGTCGGCGTTCAAGCGAACCAAACCGCCGTCGGTTGCCACCAACCACTTCCCACCGGGCAGGGGCTCTATGGCGTTCATGGGTACACCCGGCGGCAAGGCGGCGGTGGCGTTGGAACTGAAAGTCGCGTCCCGGACGTCGATGACGGTGGCGTTGACGAGCCCCGAGCCGAAACCCAATTGTGAAACCAACACCGCGGCGGTGCCGGTCGAGAAAGCGAGGAGCAGGCGACGAACTCGTTGAAGTCGGGTGATCGACATGGACATGAATCCCTTCGTTGGTCGTCAACGGCGTTCGTCAACGGTATTGACTATAGGTCAACAGTGTTGACCTCGACCCGACTCGGCCTTGTGCGCTTGCGCCTCTGCCTGGACCATGCCTCGCTGATGTCCGAGACGCGGGCGACACTCACCCGAGAGAATTTTTGCAGGCCGCATTTCGGCTCGCGGATGCCAACGGGCTGCCTGCCCTCACCATGCGGGCCCTCGGCAACCACCTCGGCGTCGACCCCACCGCGGTGTACCGGCACTTCCCCAGCCGCGATCAGATCCTCACGGGTCGAGAACTACGTGTACCGCGCTGTGAACGACACGCCGACCTCGCTACCCAGACGACGAAGAGTCAGCGCATCGAGCCCCTCGTCGTCGACGATTCGAATAGCGGCATCCACGAACTTTTCTCGAGTGTGCTCCCGCGGCCGAACCATCATCGGAGACCCTCGAGCGCGCGGTACCTCGATCAGTCGACGATGAGACGACGGCGTCGCACCACGGCGACGAATGCGCCCGATGTCAACAACCAAATCGCCAGATTCATGGGGGTCTCACTGTTCCAGCCGGTGCTGGGCAACAACTTCGGAGCCAACTTGAAGCCCATCGACGTCGTGCGGCCGGCGGTGGTGAGCACGATCGTATGATCCCCCACCGCGAGCTCACGCGGAATCGACACCTGACCGACGAAGCTACCGTCGCTACCGGTTCGAATGTCCCCCAAGAGGATGGGCGTGGACATCATCACGATCTCGCCGTTCGCGCTCGCCGGATATCCGTAGAGAGCAGCTGTGACGTCGCCTCCAGCGGTCACCTCCAGTACACCCGCCGGACTCACTTCGGATGGCGTGAGGTCGGGATCGATGCCACCGATGACTACAGCCGATCGTGGGGTCTTCATGACAACCACATTCTCGACAGGAATCGGGAAATCGCGCGTCTCATCGTCCGGGTAAACCGCGAAACCCCGGAACTCGGCTCCCGTGTCAGTGTTCTCCACTCGAACCCCGAGATTGGAACCGGGAGCCAAGGAGTTGAGATCGTCCTCGATCTGCCGAGCCACCTGTTGGATTTCAGCCACTTGCTCAGGTGTCCGGTCTTCGGGCGCCACCTCGGCGGCGGCGGCCGGAACCACGATCACATCCACGACCACTGGGACGCCGTTCTCGTACGCCTCTCCGGCACCAGGTTCAGCCTGCAACAACGCCGCGTTGCTCGATGTCACGAGAGTCGGCGTCGTGTTGATCGGCGTCGCGAGAACTCTCGAAGTGGCTGGAGCCGCGGAAGCGGTGATGGAGCCCGCCACGTACGTAATCGAATAACCCGGCGCGACCCCGCCGCTACACGTCACCGGGTACGCGCCAGCAGGGGACGTCGTGGTGTAAGAGGTCGAACATGACTCGCCCGTCCGACTCACTCCTGCAATCGATGGTGTGCCGGTCAAGGTCGGGACAGGATCCCCAGCCGTGACCGTGTGGGACGATGCCGCCACAGTGAGCGGGAAGGCGATCAACAAGTCGAACGACCCCCCGCCTGAGAAAACGACCCTCGCGATGGCGAGACCTGCCGTGATTGGATTCCCATTGATCTGCGGCCTCACCGTCACCCGCACGACCGACGTTGCCGCGGGATCCAGATCGATGCTCCAGATACCTCGCTCACCCGAAAGCAAGGTGTTTGGACTGACGTTCGGGAGTCCGGTACGCGTCTCATACTCCAAAGCGCCCGCAACGCTTCCACCCGCGACACCGTTCACCAAGGCGTAGCGGTCAGAACCACTCGCGCCGCAATCAAGGCTGAGTTCGATGGTGTCACCCACTTCGGCGATCACCCGAACCGAGCCGGCGGTCAGAGCGCGGGAACAGTCGAAACTCAGTTGCCGATTCGCTTCTGCAACCGCCGCCTTGGTTACCCCGATCGCAACCGTCGTCGTGGCGGTATCGGTCCCATCGGTGGCGGTCACCGTGTAATTGGTCGATGGCTGAACCTCTGCCGGCGAACCAGTGATCGCACCGGTCGTCGTGTTGAACGACAGACCTTGTGGCAGAGCAGGCGCGATGGAAAATGTCACGGGATCGAGGAATGCCGACGGGGACATCGTCACCGACGTGATCGCAGTTCCACGGGTAACCGCAACCGACGAGGTCGACGGAGCCACCGAAACATTCGGCGAACCTACGGCAAAAGCGACCGTAGTCGTGGCCGACGATGAACCGTCAGCGGCGGTGATCGTGACATTCGTGGCCGACTGGTTGGCCGTCGGAGTGCCACTGATCGAGCCCGACGTTGGGTCGATCGAAAGACCAGAAGGCAACACCCCCGTCGTGACCGAATAAGTCGGGGTGCCCGTGAATCCAGTGGGTGACATCGTCACCGGCGTTATGGCCGTCCCACGAACCGCATTGACGGTGGAGACCGAAGCGCTGACAGCCGAGTTGACGTAGACAAAAGTGTTGGCCGAGGAAGCGGTTCCCGAACTGTTGTATGTGGCCGATGCCTTCTGGGTGCCAACATAAACCACGGCATTTCCGACCGTGCCAGCCGGGGACGTAACCACGAGTTGGGTGGGGCTGACACTCACGATCGTGGCCGTCGCACCCGTTGGCCCGCCGAACCTTACAGTCTGGGCACATTCAAGGTCAGTGCCGGTGATGGTCACGGTCGTGCCGCCACTCGACCGTCCTGATGTGGGGCTGATCGCAACGATCACCGGAGCGTTCGTGTTCCACGACGCCCACTGACTGCCGGACATGAACGTGTTCGACATGTTCACTTCACCGTCCGAGTTCGCAACGTTCAGGAATGACGACGTAAAGGTGGTGACCGTGCAGGGCCGCATCGGGAGAACTCCGGTGAACCCATTAGCCGTCGCGGAGACGGCCGTCAGATCTCTCCGATTCACAGTGAGGCTGTACTGCGTCGTAGTGAGCCACGCCGAAGTGACAGCCGGGTTGGAAAAATGGCGGTTACTGCCATCCGACATCGAGACCCGTGTTCCGCCATACGGGTTGGCTGAGGTCACCGCATTGCCTTGTTCATCAGCGAACGAGATGGTTTGGGAATTCGTAAAGATGTACGGCTTCGCCGCGGTTACGTTGAACGTTGAACTAGCAGTTCCTCCGCTAGTTGTGACAACGACTGGTGCGGTCGTGGAAATCGCGCTCGCCGGCAGATTCAGGCCGGCAATAGTGAATGAACCGGTAGTGCTGGCGGCATTGAGGCGAGTCTGAGCAACGCCCGCGATCGTGACCGTGGCATTGGCGAGGTTCGTGCCGTTGATCGTCAACGTGGGTGGGTTCGCCGCGGTCCCCGACAATCTCGTCATGCTGTTGGCAGTCGAAAGCCCATTGGATACGGGCGCCGAAATGCCGGTGATCGTCGGGGGAGGCAACACGTATTCGAATCCATTGGCCACCGTGGTTGCCCCTCCATGAGCGGTCACAACGACGTTGTATTGGCCGAGAGCTTTGCTCGGAGCAGTCACCGTCAAGGTTTGGGGATTCGATGCAGTGTTGAGCACACATGCCGTGACCGCCGTACCGCCGATGGTGACACCACCCGGACAAGCAGTTCCGTCGAGATTGGTTCCCGAGATCACCACTCCTGGCTTCGTGGAGTTCTGCGCACCCGTGTTCGGCGAGATCGATGTGATGATCGGCGGCTCCCAATACGTGAACGCCGCCGGTCTCGAAACCGTTCCACCGTTGGCGGTCACGACGACGTCGACGGTTCCCGCCACATGTGCCGGTGCCACGACGGTGATTTGAGCCCCCGCAAGAGAATTCGCACCTTGGGTGACACCGGTACCCGCAATTCCATCGAAGGTGACCGAGGCACCGAAGAGGTTGTTGCCCGTGATCGTCACCACCGTTCCACCGGCCGTCGAACCGTTGGCCGTGATCGTGGAGATGGTGGTGGCGGAGACCGAGTAGCCATTACTGTCCGGGTACATCACGAACCCGTCCGAGTCTCCGGAGCTACTGAAGAATCCGGGCGGAGCCACGCCGACCCCGGTGTCGAGATCGACGGGCGTGGGAACCGGCGAGCCGGTGGTCGCTGGGCGCTTGAAAAATCCAGCCACGAAGAAGCCACCGGTGTTGTCGATCCAGTTCACCCCTTCGTCCAACGCACCCGTGACCACCCGAGACCACTGATACGTGAATGACGAGTCGTACTTCGAAAAGAAGGCGTCCGACGCCCCAACGGAGGTGAAGTTCTCGGTGCCCGTCGTCGTCAGATCGAGGTCCGCGGTGGCCGTGAACGAGCCGCCTATGTAGATGTTGCCCGACGAGTCGACGTTGAGAGTGTTCAAGGTGCGAGTCGACGCGGCGGGGGCGGTGAAGCCCCTCGCCCAGTCACTTACCATCGAGCCGCCACCGTCGGTGAGTTTCCAAACCACGGGCTGAGCGGCCGCCGGCGACACGGTCGGAGTGATCCCGTCGACGCTCGCACTGGTTGCCCCGCCGAGCGTACCCAAAACGTACACATTCGAACCCGAAACAGTGATTCGCCCCACTACGTCGGTTGCCGTGGAGGAAACCCGTTTGGTCTCTTGAGGGACGCCACTCGAGTCGAGCTTCATCAAGAAACCGTCCTGACCCCCCGAGGAGCTTTGGGTCAACGAGACACCCACCGGGAACACCGGGTTGTTCGAGTTGTTGATGTTGCCCGCACCCGAGGACGCGTTGTTCGCGAAATATCCACCGGCGTAGAGCGAACCATTGGATCCGGTCTTGAGCGCGGACATCCCGTCAAAACCCGCGCCTCCGTAGTTCTTCCCCCACTGAACGGCGCCCGACGAGTTGAGCTTGATGATGAACGGATCATCACTCGCCACCGAGGAATTGTACGTCGCAGGAAATGACGTCAGAACGGTCGTTCCCGAATTAACTGAGTCGAAGTCGAGATTGAATCCATTGAAGGTGCCGCCGACGTAGACGTTCCCACCACCGTCGACAGCTATCGAATCAGGCCCTAGCCGAGCGCTGTATCCATTGACGAGCGGATGGTTGCCGTCGAAAGGCAAGGTGTACAACCACTGGAAAGAGCCCGAAGAGTTCAGCTTGATGACCAAGTACGAGAGATTTTGCGAGAACCCGCGCGTGAACAGAGCTGTCGCACCGCCGGCTTGGCATGTCGAATATCCGGGCTCGGCGTACAGCGAGTACTGGGCCGACACACCGAGATAGATATTCCCTGATGAGTCGACCGTCGCCGAATGGATGTTGAGGGAACCGCTGTTGAACTGGTCTCCGGCACCGAATGTCTTCACCCAGGAGAGCTCGCCAGCGCCGTCGAGCATCTGCACGAAGACTCCTTGACCTCCATTGCAGGAAACCTTGTTCAAGGTCGCCGACAACGACGGGTTCATGTCCCCGCCGCCCGAACCCGTGAACGTGCCGATGTTCAGATTGTTGCCACCCGATGTTCCGAATACGAACTGCGAATTGGAGTCGCCCTGACCCTGCACTACGGACACCTTGGCGCCGTTGGAGGTGTACGCCTGACCGTCGGAGAGGAAGCCGAAAGTGGCGACTGAGGCACAGAGCAACGCGAACACGGCGATGGGCCAAGAGCCGGCACGCCGAAAACTGGGGATCAAGTCTGTCAACATCGTTGATGACTCTAGTTTCCCTCAGTAGAGCCGTTCCTCACCGATCTCGCTGGGACCCATTGATCGGGGGAAGTCCCCGCTAGAACTACAATCTCACCATGGCTGAGCCGCGGGTGACGCTCACACGGGGGGATTTCTTGCGGTCCGCCTTCCAGATCGTCGATTCGGCTGGCCTGTCCGCCCTCACCATGCGGGCGTTGGGCGACCGCATGGGGGTCGATCCCACCGCCGTCTATCGACATTTCCCCAGTCGCGAACGTCTGATCGACGCCATGCTGGATGCGGTCGTCCAGCAAGCCGCCGAAAGTCCCAACTCGGGAGACAATCCGCGGGACCGAGTCATGTCGGTCGCCGTGAACATTCGGCGGGCATTCAGGTCACACCCGAACGTCACTGGTGCTCTGGCTACCGCGACCGGCGACTTCCCGAGCGGATTCATGATCACCAGAATGATGATCTCCGCCTTGCGAGATCTCGGGCTGCGCGACGAGAACCTCGTGCGGATGTACCAGACCTTCGAGGGGTACATCTTGGGCTCGTGCGTGTTCGACACCGGTGGCTACCCGGAGACATTCGTGATCCGCCAGGCTCGTTATCGGCTGATCGGAGAGCCGGAGTTCACCGAAATCGCCACGTCACCCGAGAACGTCGAACGCGTCACCGAAAACGCCTACCTCGACACGATCAACAGTCTCCTCGACCGTTGTGAACACCTCGTTCGGCACTGATTCAGTGCGTGTAGCGGGCCTTGGCCGCCTCGATCTCCTTCTCGGCGGCCTCGCGACCCTCCCAACCCCGCACCGTGGTGTCCTTGTTGGGTTCGAGCAACTTGTACGTCTCGAAGAAGTTCCCCACCTCGTCCAGCATGTGCTCGGGTAGATCGGCGATGTCGGCGTAGTTGGTGAAGCGCGGGTCGTGGGACGGCACGCACAACACCTTGGCGTCGCCACCGGCCTCGTCCTCCATCCAGAACACCGCCACCGGACGCACCCACACGTGACAGCCGGGGAACGTGGGCTGACTCAACCACACGAGCGCATCCAATGGGTCGCCGTCCTCGCCCAACGTGTTCGGGAAGAAGCCGTAGTCCAACGGATACTGCGTGGCGGTGAACAACGTGCGGTCCAACCAGATGGCGCCGGTGTCGTGATCCATCTCGTACTTGTTGCGCGACCCCTGCGGGATCTCGACGATCATCTCAACTTCCACGAACCGCTCCCGCCAGTGCCTCCAACGTGCGCTCCATGTTCGCACGGTTGTGGGCGGCCCGATCGGTCACGCCACTCACCTTTCCGCCCAACCAGTTGGCGAACCGGCCGCGACGATCGATCCACGAGTGGGTCACCAACGTTCCGGTGGCCGACGGTGCAACTTCCCACACCCAGTCGCACCACGCCGAGGGTCCGACCATCAACGCGAACGAAATGCGTCGCGGCGGATCGAACCCGTTCACCTGAACCGTGGTGCTCCAGCTCTTCTTCCCGTTGGAGTTGCGCCCCTTGAAGCGCGCCCCCACGGCCGGTCCGGTGGCACCCTTCACCCACTCGCCACCGTTGTTCTCGGGCGACCACTCACCCATGCGGGTGAGATCACTCACCATCGACCACACCACGTCGGGCGACGCGGCGATCTCCTTGCTCACGACGACGGTCATGATCAGGCCGGTCCCGAGAACATGCCCATGCGCTCGCGCGCCTGGCGGGTGGTGTCGTTGTCCTCGCCCTCGTAGCGCGAGATCTCGTTGCGACCCACCACGTGCCAGTGCACCTCGTCGGGTCCGTCGGCCAGACGCAACGTGCGCTGGCTCGCGTACAAGCGTGCCAACGGAGTCCACTGCGACACGCCGGTGGCGCCGTGGAACTGGATGGCCTCGTCGATGATGGCGCACACGCGGATGGGCACCATCGCCTTCACGGCACTCACCCACACGCGGGCCTCGGCGTTACCCAAAGTGTCCATGGCCTTGGCGGCCCGCAACACCATCAGGCGGCACGCCTCCAGTTCGATGCGGGCCTTGGCGATCACCTCGGGGTTCTTGCCCAAGCGCGCGATGGGCTTGCCGAACGCCTCGCGGCTGAGACCGCGGCGGATCATCAACTCGAGGGCTCGCTCACCGGCGCCGATGGAACGCATGCAGTGATGGATACGACCGGGTCCGAGACGCACCTGCGAGATCTCGAAGCCGCGACCCTCGCCCAACAACATGTTCGACGACGGCACGCGCACGTCGGTGAAGCGCAGGTGCATGTGACCGTGAGGCGCGTCGTCCTCCCCGAACACCTCCATGCCACCGAGGATCTCGACGCCGGGCGTGTCCATGGGGACGAGGATCTGCGAGTGACGACGATGCGGCGGCGCATCGGGACTGGTCATCAACATGCAGATCATGATCTTGCATCGCGGATCACCGGCACCCGAGATGTAGTACTTCTCGCCGTTGATGACCCACTCGTCGCCGTCCAGCACCGCGCGACATTCCAGGTTCTTCGCGTCCGACGACGCCACGTCGGGTTCGGTCATGGCGTACGCCGAACGGATCTCGCCCGCCAACAACGGCTCCAGCCACTTCTTCTTCTGCTCGGGCGTGCCCACGCGCTCGAGCACCTCCATGTTGCCGGTGTCGGGCGCACTGCAGTTCATGGTCTCCGAGGCGATGGGGTTCTTGCCCAACTCGACGGCGATGTAGGCGTAGTCGAGATTGCTCAGGCCCTCGCCGGTCTCGGCGTTGGGAAGGAAGAAGTTCCAGAGTCCGGCCTTCTTGGCTTTGGCCTTCAACGAGTCGAGCAGTTCCAGCTGACCCGGGCCGTACCCCCAGTGGTCGGCGCGGCCCTCCCCCAATCGGTAGAACTCGGCGGTGACCGGCTCCACTTCCTCGTTGATGAACTTCACGACGGCCTCGTACAGCGGCACGACCTTGGCCGACATGGCCAGGTTCATGGCGTCGTCGGTGGCGATACCTGAATGCATTCCGGGTTTGGGCATGCTCGGAGCGTAGTTCTTGTCGCCATTCCCCCTATTGTTCGGGCGCAACGGCGTGATCGCGGTCCATCGCGGATCGGTTGGCGCCGGGGCAATCGAGACTTCAGGGGGCTGAGATGAAGTACGACCTCATCATTCGAGGCGGATCCGTGGTGGACGGCACCGGCAAGCCGGCCGTTCGCGCCGACGTGGCCGTGAACGGCGACCGGATCGCCGCCATCGGTCTGTTGGCCGACGCCACCGCCGTGCGCGAGATCGACGCCACCGGCATGGTGGTGTCCCCCGGCTTCGTCGACCTGCACACGCACCTCGACGCCCAAGTGGGTTGGGATCCGTACATGACCTCCAGTTCGTGGCACGGTGTCACCACGGTTCTCATGGGCAACTGCGGGGTCACCTTCGCCCCCGTCGTCGAACAGGACCGTGCGTTCCTCGCCGAGATGATGGAGAGCGTCGAGGACATTCCGCGACAAGCGATCCTCGACGGACTGCCGTGGGACTGGGAGACCTATCCCGAATACCTCGACTCGGTGCAGCGACTGCGACCCGCATTGAACGTGGTCGGGCTCGTGGGCCACTGCGCCATTCGCACGCAGGTGATGGGTGAACGATCGCTGGGTGACGACGACCCCACGCCGGAGGAACTCGGTCGCATGGCCGACATCGCCGAGGAATCGGTGGCCGGAGGTGCGGTGGGTTTCTCCACGTCGCGCATTCTGTTGCACTTCGTTCCCGACGGTCGTTACGTGCCGGGAACGCTGGCCAAGATCAAGGAGTACGAAGCCATCGCCGACGGCATGAACCGCGCCGGTGGCGGACTGTTCCAAGCGGTGAACGACTTCGGCACCAAGTTCGAGCACGAGATCGAGTTGTTGCGCACCATGGCCGGTCGCGCCGGTGACGTGTTGTTCTCCGGCGGTGCCGGAGACGGCGACATGCGTTTCGTCGAGTACTGGGACAACTTCCTCAACGAGACAGCGTCCACCGTGGGCCGCATTTCGAGTGCCACACAAACACGACCCGGCGGAACCTTGATGGGCTTGAAGCAGACCCCGCCCGTGAAGGGCAAGGCCTGGGCCACCATGATGGCGTTGCCCACCGTGGAGGAACGCTTGGCCGTGCTGCGCGATCCGGTGCGGCGCGCCGAATTGATCGACGAGGGCAACCGCAAGGGAACGTGGTACGACCCGGCCAAGATCTATCCGCTCGGTCTCGACGAGTTGCCCGACTACAACGTGGACGACCCCACGTCCATCGCCACCCTGGCCGCGAACGCCGGCGTCACGCCGGTGGAGTTGATCGTCGATCGGCTGCTGCAGAGCGAGGGCCGTGAGGTGTACAACGCGTGGTTCTTCAACCGCAACACCACGTCGATGGAGGCCTACCTGCAACTCGAGGGAGTGGTGCCGGGCTTGGGCGACGCCGGTGCGCACGCCGGACAGATCTGTGACGCCGACAGCCCCACGTTCTATCTGTCCTATTGGCATCGCGACCGCAAGGTGGTGTCCCTCGAGACCGCCGTGCACCAACTCACGGCCAAGCCCGCCGCGGTGTTGGGTCTGGTCGATCGCGGCACCTTGGCCGAGGGCCGCTTCGCCGACATCAACGTGTTCGACCCGACGGCGTTGCAGACGAAGTACCCCGAGTACGTGAACGACTTCCCCAACGGCAAGGGTCGTTTCGTCATCAAGTCCACGGGATATGCGGCGACGATCGTGAACGGCAAGGTGGTCACCGAGCAGGGTCGCCACACCGGCGAACGTCCCGGCCGCGTGATCCGCGAGTTCTCCCGCGGCTGACTCTCACCCGACGGGCGCCAACGGCACCAGTCGGTCGGCCAACCACGGCGTCAACGCGGCTACGCCCTCGGGACCGAGGTGCGTGCCGTCCACCGTCAGGTCGAGGTTGTCGTCCAGCCACGACCCGAGGTCGACGACCTCCGACGCGGTCCGTCGCGCTTCGTCGATGATCATCTGGTTCAGCACGTCGATGGCCCGCGGGTCGATGTCGAGCGGCCCCCACGGATCCACGTGCCCGGTGGTGGTCCACACCACCGTCGCATCGGGGGCCAGACGATTCACCATCTCCGATGTCGCCTCGATGCGCGCCCGGGCCCATGGTTCGCAGCGATTCGCACCGTCACCGAGCACGCACCACCGGTCGTCACCGTTCGGGTCGATCTCCCACGCCAGGCCGTAACCACCGATGACCACCACCACGTCGGGATCCGTGGCCGTCAACCACTGTGGCAGGTACTCGTTCCACCATTGATCACACCCCGGTTCGTCTCCGATCTCGCGAACGGTCACCGCACCACCCATGTACGAGGTCTTCAATCGTGCGTCACCGCCGAAGGGGCAACCGACCATGTGCACGAGCGACGTCTCGTACCCGAGCGGTTCCAGAGCGTCGCGGACCGCGCCCGAGGTGACCCACGCCGTGGAGTCACCGATCACCAGAACGTCGAGGCCGTTACCGGAGGGTGTCGTCGGAGCGACCGGGATGGTGGTGGCGCCCGTGGTGTCGGGGGTGCCGTCCACCACCGTGGTGCCTACCGGTGCCGAACTCGGTGGCGGGCTTTGCGTCGGAGGAATCGCCAGCAACGGCTGCTCGTCGCGCACCAGCACCAGCGTCGCCACCGCGACCAGTGCGGCGCCCACCACGAGGGACGCCACCATCACCCGATCGGATCTCACCCAGCGACCCACCCGCAACGGCTCCTCGAAGAATCGGAACATCAGGCCCGCGCCCGCGATGGTGATCACCACCGCCACCACCATCCATGGCCGCGGCAAGTGTTCCTCCCCCAGTTCGAACGCCATGAAGTCGATGATCGGAAGATGAAGCAGATACACGCCATAGGAGCGTCGACCCAACCACGCGGGAACCCGAAGCGAGAACAGGCGTGACGGCAACGAACCCGGGTAGCGCCACAACATCGCGATCACCACCGCCGCCAACGGCGCACCGAAGGTGATGCCGATGCGAACTCCGGAAACGGTGTCGCCCGGTGCCCAGATCCACAGCGGTGCTGCCACCACCATGGTGATCAGGATGATCGAACCGGCGGCGCGGTCCGAGAGTCCGCGACGAGCCCGACGATGGCTCAGCGACGCGGCGAACATTCCGAGCGCGATCTCGCCGAGACGCGGCACGGTGTGCAAGTAGAGAACCACGGGGTCGTCGACGACCCACAGGAATGTCCATGACCCCGCGAGAATCAGCAACGACGCCACCATCACGTGCGATGCGAACGAACCTCTTTCTCCGCGTCGTCGGCGCAACACCACCAGCGCGGCGATGACGACCGGGAAGAAGACGTACACCTGCTCCTCGAACGACAACGACCAGAAATGGTGCGTGAGGCTGGGCGAGAAACCGTCCCAGTAGCCGCCACCGTTCAACTGCTCCCAGTTGGCGCCCCACACCAGCGCCGACAGAACGTCGCCCTTCACCGCCGCGAGACCCGGCCAATCGACGATCCGGGCGATCACCACGATCAGCGCCAGCACCAACAGGGACGCCGGAAGCAACCGTCGCAATCGACGCATCCAGAACCTGCCGAGGCGAAGCTCTCCCGTTTCGTCAACCTCGCGCAACGCCAACGTGGTGACGAGGAAGGACGACAGGGTGAAGAACATCCCGATCGCCAACCACAGTCCGCGGTCCGCGCCGACGATGCCGAGGTGCACCACGATGGGGCACGCCAACGCGACGCCACGAATGCCGTCGAGGGCCGAAGCCCGCGTCTGGTTGCCCGATCCGCTCACCCGACCCCGATTATGAACCCGGCGGTGGCCGTTCGCCGGCCACAAGTGTCCCGAAACCGGGATTCGTCGTCCCCGCGCGCGTTCGTCCGGTGCGGGTTCGGCGACTACAACGCCAGCAAGCGACGGGCATTGCCGTCGTAGAACGCCGAACGAGCGTCCGGATCCAGTTCGGTCATGCTGGCCTCGAACCGCCGGATCGGATCGTCGGTGCCCTCGTGGTGCGGGTAGTCGGACGAGAAGGCCACCATGTCGGCGCCCGCCTGCTCCATCACCCAACCGACGTCCTCGCCGGCGAACGGACTCACCACCACCTGGCGTCGCAGGTAGTCCGACGGTCGCATGGACAGGTGCGAGAGATCCTGGATGTTGCGGAACGATCGATGACCGGTGTCGATGAAACGCAGGAACGAGGGCAACCACGTGGCCCCCAACTCCGTGACGCCGAAACGAAGCCGCGGGAACTTCTCCATGACGCCGTCGTACACCAGCGATGCCAGGAACAACTCGGCCGGGTATCCGATACCCATGAACGAGAGCGGGTCACCGGGCGCATCGGATCGAAAATGCGCCATGTCGCGCCCGTTGTCGAAGAACGCCTTGGGCACCGGGCGGTAGTTCTGATCGGCACCCACGTGCAGGAACACCGCGACTCCCGATTCCTGGATGCGCTCCCACACGGGTTCGAAATCGGGGTGCGTGAATGATCGCTGATGAACCGACGGAATGGAATCGACCATCAAACCGGATGCACCCGCCGATACCGCGGTGTCGACGAAATCGATCGCGATCGCGGGCCCGAACTCGAAGGGCACGTACGCGGTGGCCAACAGGCGCGGGTCCGAACAGAAGTCGAGCAGGCCGCGGTTCATCGCCTCGATCGCCGACGCTCGGAACTCGCGCGGCGTCTGCAGCACCTGGGCGAAGGAGCCGGTCGGAAAGACCAGTTGCCGATGGAAACCGAGAAGATCGAGCGCACGACGTCGCTCGTTCGTGTCCCAGCCGCCGAACGACATCCAACCCTTGCGCGACATCTTCATGTAATCCCGCTCGGCCTCGTCGTGGAAAGCCGCATCGGTGCACCGACGACGATGATCCCGCTCGGCTTCGGCGAGATAGCGGGCGAACTCGGGATCGTCGGACGCCAGTTCCGGAATCCGGTCGGCGACGTCGGCGGTGGCGTAACCACGAAGCCAACCGACCGGCTCGAGAATGTGCGCGTCGATGTCGATCACCGAACGCTCATCGGCGTACGTGGCCATGCGAATACCCCCACGGCCGAGACTAACACCGCCGATAAAGTCGAGTGGTCGGGCGGGAATGGAGTCGAGGGTGCTGGAGGAACTGCGAGAACTGTTGCGGATCCCCCGCTATCGCCTGTTGCTCGCGGCGCGCTTCGTGTCGAACATCGGCAACGGAATGGCCCCCATCGCGTTGGCCTTCGGAGTGCTCTCGCTGGATGGCGCCGACGCCGGTTCCCTGAGCCTGGTCACCACCGCCCAGATGATCCCCCTGGTGGCCTTCCTCCTGATCGGTGGCGTGGCCGCCGATCGCTTCGGTCGTTCTCAACTGGTCGGTTCCACCGACATCATCGGCAGCTTCGTGGTGGCCGTCAGCGCGATCGCCTTCCTCACCGGCAACGCGTCGATCCCGTTGCTGTGCGTCAACGGGTTCATCTTCGGTGTGCTGAACGCGCTCTGGTATCCGGCGTTCAGCGGGCTCATGCCGATGATCGTTCCCGGTCCGCTGTTGCAGGGCGCGAACTCCATCCTCGGTCTGGGCGCCAACGTGGGGTTCACGCTCGGTGCGAGCATCGCCGGATTCATCGTGTCCGCCGCCGGTCCGGGATGGGGGCTGCTCGGAGACGCAGGGTCGTTCCTGATCGCCGGAGTGTTGGTGCTGTCGTTGCGCCTCCCGAAGTCGTTCGGCGAGAACACCGACGAGGATCGCTCGTCGATGATCACCCAACTGCGCGTGGGCTGGAAGGAGTTCTCGTCGCGCCGCTGGATCGTGCTGATCGTCGGAGCGTTCGCCTTCTATCACCTGGCTTTCGAGGCTTTCATCGCCGTGCTCGCCCCCGTGCACATGAAGGAGGACTTCGACGGGGCGCGTGCGATGGGAACGATGATGTTCGGATTCGGTCTGGGCAGCATCCTCGGCACCGGCCTGGCGTTCCGATTCAAACCACGTCGACCACTGTTGATCGCCGTCGGCGTGATGCCCATGGGCGCCGCCTGGATGCTCGCCACCGGGCTCTCGGCACCGCTGTGGGTGTTGTTCCTCACCGCCGCCGGCACCGGTGTGGCCATCGACGTGATGTACGCCAACTGGATGACCACCCTGCAGACGAACGTGCCCGAGGAGGCCCTCTCCCGCGTCGGCTCGTACGACGCCTTCGGATCGTTGGCCTTCGCGCCCATCGGACTGTTGGTGGCCGGCCCCCTGGCGCACGCACTCGGCGCGAGCGCGTCGATCATCATCGTGGGAACCATCGCCCTGATCGCGGTTCTCGCGCCGCTGATGTCCGGCGAGGTGCGTCACCTGCAGCGAACCCACTGATCACCCTTGCCATTCGTCGCGCGCGACACCATGATTCGGACATGACGACGCCGGGGACGCAGGACTGGTTGGACCAGGTCATCGAGGACGTGCTCGAACCCGAACTGGAGATCGTCGACCCACATCACCATCTGTGGCCGGCCGGCCGGGGGTTGAAGTATCAACGCGACGACCTGCATCGCGACATCGACGGTGACACCGAACGAGGCGGCCACAACGTGACCAAGACGGTCTTCATGGAATGTGGCGCGGCCTACGACCGTGAGGCGCCCGAGCATCTTCGTTCGCTGGGCGAGACCCGATTCATCGCGGATCAGGCGTCATCGGATCCTC
This sequence comes from Actinomycetota bacterium, assembly GCA_009704425.1. Classification (GTDB taxonomy): domain Bacteria; phylum Actinomycetota; class Acidimicrobiia; order Acidimicrobiales; family Ilumatobacteraceae; genus Casp-actino8. Next base: position 17,724 of record WLEG01000002.1, read on the forward strand.
GCCCGTTGATCGCGGGCATCGTGGGACACGTGGATCTGCGGCGCGACGATTTGGACGACCTGTTGGACCGTCACGTCGAAGCCGGGCGCGGACTGTTCCGCGGGGTGCGCGACGCACTGTCGAGGGCCGAACACCCCGACGCGATGATGATCCCGGGACACGCGCCGCGCGACCTGTATCTGGACACCGACTTCCGGCGCGGGGTGCGGCGACTGGGCGAGCGCGGCCTCACCTACGACTCGTGGCACTACCACCATCAGAACCGCGAGTTCCTCGAACTGGCCCGCGCGACGCCGGAGACCGTCATGGTTCTCGATCACTTCGGAACCCCCATCGGCGTGGGTCCGTACGCGACGCGACGCGAGGAGATCTTCGAACGGTGGAAGCGTGACATCGCCGACATCGCGGCGTTGCCCAACACCGTCGCCAAGATCGGCGGCCTCGCGATGCCCGACAACGGATTCGGCTGGAACACCGCCGATCGCCCGCCCACCTCGGACGAGTTCCTCGCCCGCCAGTCCCGCTACTACATGCACGCCATCGAATGCTTCGGGCCCGATCGCTGCATGTTCGAGTCCAACTTCCCCGTCGACCGCTTGTCGTTGTCGTACACCGTGCTGTGGAACGCGTACAAGAAGTTGACGATCGGTTTCTCGGCCGCCGAGCGCACGGCGCTCTTCTCGGGCACGGCGTCGCGCGTGTACCGGGTGTGAAAGTCAGCCACCGCGCCAAATGAGCCCGTCTCCACGAAGGGTCCGCCGGTAGTTTCAAGGGTCATGAGTTCTCCCGCGAACGGGCCCAGCGAGATCCGTCAGTCCGACAAGTTGGCCCACGTCCTGTACGACATTCGCGGACCGGTGCTGGAAGAGGCCAAGCGCCTCGAGGAACAGGGCCACCGCATCATGAAGCTGAACATCGGGAACCCGCACCCGTTCGGTTTCGAAGCCCCGCCCGAGATCCTGGTGGACGTCACCCGCCATCTGCAGCAGGCCCAGGGCTACAGCGATTCGCAGGGAATCCGCTCGGCACGAACGGCCGTGGTGCAGCACTACCAGACCCTGGGCATCGACATCACCGACCCCGACGACATCTGGCTCGGCAACGGTGTGAGCGAGCTGATCCAGCTGTCGCTCAATGCGCTCCTGAACGAGGGCGACGAGGTGCTGATCCCGGCGCCGGACTACCCGTTGTGGACCGCCTCCACCACGTTGGCCGGCGGCACCCCCGTTCACTACCTCTGCGACGAGGAGAACGACTGGAACCCCGATCTCGACGACATCCGCTCGAAGATCACCGGCAACACCAAGGCCATCGTCGTCATCAACCCCAACAACCCCACCGGCGCGGTCTACAGCCGACAGACCCTGCGGGCCATCGCCGAACTGGCCATCGAGCACAACCTGATCGTCTTCGCCGACGAGATCTACGACAAGATCCTCTACGACGACGCGGTGCACCACTGCATGGCCGAGTTGGCGCCCGATGCCTTCGTGGTCACCTTCAACGGATTGTCGAAGGCGTATCGCCTCGCCGGATTCCGCAGTGGCTGGATGATGATGACCGGACCGCGCAAGCACGCGGCCAGTTACGTCGAGGGCGTCAACATGCTCACGAACATGCGGTTGTGCGCCAATCACCCGGCGCAGTACGCCATCCAGACCGCGCTCGGTGGACGTCAGAGCATTCGCGAGTTGGTGCTGCCGGGCGGTCGTCTGCTGGCCCAACGCGACGCGGCGGTCGCCGCACTTCAGAAGATCCCGGGCGTTTCGTGCGTCGTGCCAAAGGGCGCCCTCTACGTCTTTCCGAAGTTGGATCCGCAGATGTACCCCATCGCCGACGACCGACGCTTCGTGTTGGACTTCCTGCGCGCCGAGAAGGTGTTGGTGGTGCAAGGCACCGGCTTCAACTGGCCGAACACGGATCACCTGCGCATCGTCACGTTGCCGTGGGCGAAGGACCTGACCGAGGCCATCGAGCGCCTCGGCCGATTCCTGTCGACCTACACCCCGCCCAAGGACTGACCCCCCAACCCACTTGGGATCGCGCGGGGGTCAGAATTGGGTGCTCATCCGCCCAGCGACAACAGATACTGACCGTATCGGTCGTAGGCGATGTTCGACGCCACGTGATGTTGCACGGAACCGTGCGCGTCGCGGAAACAACGCTGCAAGATGCTGGAGTTGAACAGCGCTCCGGCACCGGCGAAGTGGAACAGGTGACTCACCGTGTTGGCCGCACTTTCCGTGCACCAGGCCATCGCGCTCACCACGTACTGCTGCTGTTGCATCGACAGGGTGTGGCCGGCCAACAAGGTCGCGTCCGCTTCCTCGAACGCCTTCACCGCGAACGCGCGCGCCGCGTCGATGGCCAACTGTCCCTTGCCGAACTCGTACTGGAAGGCACCACGATCGGCGAGGCGTCCGTCGAATCCCCGAGCCTTGGCGTTCGCGTAGGTGGCCAGTTCGTCCATGAACCGCTGGCACACACCCATGGTGAAGCCCAGGTTCTCCCCCGCCACGTATGCCTGATAGCCGGTCTTGAACATCGGCCCACCTCGACGTGGTGCTTCCATCGGATCGAGGACCATGGCATCGGGGACGAACACGTCGTCCACGTGAATGGTGAAGCTGCCGGTGCCCTTCAGCGCCATCACGTCCCAGTCGTTGTCGACCCGTGCCTCGCGCGTGCGCACGATGACGATGCGTACCCGTGGTTGCTCGGCGCCGGCCTCGACGGCCGTGAGCAATGCGAAATCCGAGTGCTTCACTCCACTGGCGTATTTCCAAGTTCCCGTGAGGCGGACTCCGCCATCGACCGGAAGGAAGGTGCCGGTGGGCGCCGAGACCGCCGCCATGATGGGTGCGGGGTTGTCGCCGAACACGATGTCGAGACCGTCGCGACCCAAGCGCGCTCCCGCCATGGCCGCCGCGCCGGCATGGTTGAAACCGGCCCATGCCGCGGTGGGGTTCGCGTACGACAACGCCGAGAAGTAGCGGAACTGATCCGCCATGTGCAGATGATCTCCGCCCACCTCCAACGGCGCCTTGATCATGGGCACCCGCAGATGACGCATCAGCGCGTCCAACGCGTCAGGAGCGGTGCCCTGCCTCTCGGCTTCGGCCGCAGTGATGTCGAACTCGACGTGGTGCTCGCGGATCTCGTCGATCAGAGCGCCGACGGTGCGGGGATGGTGCATCAGAAGACTCCTTCGAAACTTCCGCCGTCCATCTGCAGGTTTTGTCCGCTGATGTAACCGGCTTGCGCCGAGCACAAGAAGGCGAACGCATCACCCAATTCGGAGGCCTGACCCAATCGGCCGGCTTTGATGGAGGCCACCTGTTCGGCTCGTGCCTGTTCGTAGGTGATGCCCTTGATCTTCATGACCACCTGCGCCATCTGTTCCTGGCGCGCGGTGTCGAACCGCTCGGGAAGAATCTGGTTGACGGTGACGTTGAACTTGGCCACGTCCTTCGACACACCCTTCAACACACCGGTGAGCCCCAATCGTGATCCGTGCGACAGGCTCATGGCCGAGTTCGGCGACTTGACCATGGCCGAGCTGATGGCCACCACGCGACCGAATCGCCGTTCGCACATGCCGGGCAACACGCGCTGCAGGAAGGCCAAAGGCCCGGTGAGCGCTTGTCGAAGCGCATCGGACCACATCTGCTCGGTGAGATCGGCGAAGGCCGCCGGCGACGGTCCCTGTCCGTTCAGCAGCACGATGTCGGGGTTCGGACACGCGGACATCAACGCGTCCTGAACCATGGACGTCGACGAGTCGCCGACCACTCCCTGCACGCGCACTCCGAACGTCGTGCCGATCGCCCCGACCGTCTCGTCCACGTCGGCCGCGGTTCGACCGTTCACCACCAGGTTCACGCCCTCGCGCGCGAGGCTCTCAGCGCACGCGCGGCCGAGGCCGCGGGTGCTTCCCAACAACACGGCCGTGCGACCACTGATCCCGAGATCCATGATCAGTCCAGCCCGTCGGCCACGCGGCCCGCGGCGATGGCTGTGATGTCGGGCGGATTGAAGAAGACCCCCGGCGGATCCTTCGGACCCCACACCGAGAACCCGGCCGGGCCATCGGCACCTTCCCAGTCCATCTTGCAGAAATCGCGCGCCCAAACTTCGTCGTCGAGGATCTGGTCCATGTCGCTGAAGAACTCGAACATGTTCCCCGACGGATCACGCAGATACCAGAACACGTTGGCCCCCAGATTGTGACGGCCCACGCCGACCACGCTGGCGTCCTCACGTTCGGTCACCACCGCGCGTCCGGCCAGTCCGACGGCGTCGATGTCGTCCACTTCCACCGCGTAGTGATTTAGGTACGAGGTGGGACCGGGCTGGATCATGAGATTGTGATGATCGCTCTCGACGCGCATGAAGGTGGCGAGGCCGTTGAGGATGGAGTCCGAGACCCGGTAACCCAGGAGGTTCACGTAGAAGTCGACCGCTTTGGCCGTGTGGGGCGTGCCGAGCACGACATGGCCGATGCGACGCGGAGGACGCGGATCGGTGTGCAGGACGGCGTCGGCACGGGTGTCGACGCGAGTTCGTTGTCCGGGCGCGTTGAACGGGCGCGCCTGTCCGGGCGTGAGCGGGTGCGGATCGGTGACGTCGATGACCACTCGGTGCCCGAACACCGGGTCGACACACGTCAGCGTGGTGCCCGCGACCGTGACCTCGAGGCCGGCCTCGCGCAGGCGACCGGCGATGTCGGACAGATCCTTCTCATCGGAACATCCGAGGTGCATGGAGGCGAGGTGGCGATACGGGGCTTCGCGCAGTGTCATCTGCGTCGGACGATCCACGGTTCCCAGCACGTTGGATGCCGTGCGTTGCATGCCGTGCCGTTCCCAGAATTCCATCAGCTCGGCGGGGTTCGGAACGGCGAGTTCGATGTCGAGAAGCGCGTTCAGGGTCACGATTGCTTCTCCTGCTCGTCCATCTGGTCCCACACCTCGCCGAGCACCCGCGACGCGCTGACGGCGACCGGCCATCCCGCGTAGTGGGCGACGTGGGTGATCATGGCCTCCAAGGTCGCCCGCTCGATACCCAGGTTTCGGGCGCCCCGGAAGTGCAGGTATTGCTCGGACTCGCGCCCGGTGGCCACCAAAACCGTGCAGGTGACGAGCGAACGTTGTTGCAGCGACAACCGGTCGTCCTGCCAGATCTCTCCGAACAAGTGGTCGATGGTCTGCGCCATCAGATCGGCGTGCACCGAGCGAGACG
>WLEG01000020.1 GCA_009704425.1 Actinomycetota bacterium
TGCCCGAGGTCATCGGTGACGCGCGCGCCACCTTCGACGCCAACGACGTGGCCGACATCACGAGCGTCCTTCGTTCCGGCCTCGAGGACGAGACGTTCCGTTCGCTGTTGTCCGAGATCGCGCGAAAAGTGTCGACCCGCTGGACGTGGGACCGGGTGGGTCGCGCGGTGGTGGTGGCGTTGAGCGAAGACCCCCCGCTCACAGCGGCGCGACGTTCTCATCGTCGCCGCGTGGCGTTGGTGGGTCCCTTCGCCGGATCGCCCTCGGGCATCGGCGCCTACAACGATCGCGTGCTGAAGGCCTGGAATTCGTCGCAGCGTTCGGCGGATCTCGAACCTGTCATCGACCTGACCGCCACCGACGGCACGGCGGGCAACCGTCGCAACGTGGCCGGACTCGGGCGGTACTTCCACAAGCACGACTTCGACGCGATGGTGAACACCCTGGGGTCCTCCGAGTACCACGCGGCCACGCTCGCGTCGCTGGGGGAGAACCCCGGACACGTCTGGTTGCACGAGCCGACGTTGGTGGGGTGTCACGTCGGAATCGGGCATCTCTCGGGACAACGCGACTGGGCCGAGTCTCGTCTGCGCGAGGAACTTCGTCGGTGCGGCGTTCCCGAGAGCGCGTGGCCGACCGATCCGTTGGATGCCGATGCCTATCACCGTGCGAACATCACGTTCCTCGAACCGGTGATCACCGGTGCGGAATCGGTGATCGTGTCCTCGGACGAGGCGGCCGACGTGGTTAAGTCGATCGATCCGAATCATCCGCCGATCCTGGTCATGCCGCTCGCCACCCTGCACAACGAGCGGGTCCCCATGCCGGCGGGGCGCACGATCGTGTCGTACGGATGGCTCGACGAGAGCAAGAAGCCCGAGGTGCTCATCGGTGCCGTGGCCACGTTGTCAGGATGGATGCGCGACATTCGTCTGGTGTTCGCGGGTGGTTGTTCCCCCGAATTGCGCGCGCGCCTGGACGCGGTGGTGACGGCGCGCCATCTCGAGGAGTGGGTCCACTTCACGGGGTGGCTGGACGCGGACCAGTTGAACGAGACGCTGTTGACCGCTCGCGTCGGCGTGCAGTTGCGACGCAACGCCCGGGGGCAACGAAGCGGTGCGGTCGCCGAACTGAACTCGCGTGGAATCCCGGTGGTCTCCGACATCGGTGCCGAGGAGATCACCGACGCCGACTTCCTGTCGGAGGTGTTGCGACCACTCCTCACCAACGACCACGACTGGCAGCAGGCATCGGACGAATCGTGGCGGGCGGGTCGGGAGTTCCTCTTCGAGGATCTGGCCGACGCGCTCGATCGGTGGGTGTTCCCGACTCGTCCGCACGCACGGGGAACGATCACGCGGGTTCACGATCTGATGCCCGAGTTGCGCGAACGATCCTCGTTATCGTGAGTTCGCCATGACCCCGCCGGCACCCTTTGTTCGCACCGTCGTGCTGTCGTTCGACGGCGGCCAGATGACCATCGACTGCATCGAGTCATTGTTGCGCACGTCGTGGCCCGCCGACCGTCACGAGATCGTGATGGTCGACAATGGATCGCTGGACGACGTGACCGAGCGAGTGCGATCGACCTACCCGATGGTGCGGGTGTTGGAGCCTCTACGCAATCTGGGCTTCGCGGGTGGCTGCAACCTCGGGCTGTCGGCCACTCACGACTCGGACGGACGCGCCCTCGCCGAGTACGAGTTCGCGGCCCTGATCAACAACGACGCCACCGTTGACGCCGGCTGGCTCGCGGGCCTGATGTCCGGATTCGACGCGGGAAGCGACGTGGGTGCGGTCAGCGCCAAGATGCTCTTCGCCGATCGGTTCACCGGTATCGACCTCTCCGTTTCCGAGACGACCACCGCGGGTGGGGGCGACGATCGTGCGATCGGCGTGTGCGTCAGCGGGGTGCGCATCGACGGCCGGCGCGAGGACCATCGCCTGCAGTTCGACGAGGGATTCCACGGTCCGGTGGCACACGATCCGTCCCGCGACGAGGAGTTCGCTCGCTGGAGCAAGAAGGCCGGTGCCCTGCGCATCGCCGAGACACGGCCGGACCCCTCGACGGTGCAGGTCGTGTCATTGCGATTGTCGGCCGAGACCCGGCGCACCGTCACCCTCACCACCGACATCGACGAGGTGACCGTCGAGGTCGGCGGTGGCTATTCGGACAAGAAGCCCGTCTTCTCCTGGGTGGACGTTCGCATCGGATCCGATGTGTTCGACGTGGTGAACAACGTGGGTTCCAACCTGTACGAACGTGGTTTCGGTGGAGACCGTGGATTCCTCGAACGTGATCGAGGTCAATACGAGCAGGCCGCCGAGGTGTTCGCGTGGTGCGGAGGGGCGGTGCTCCTGCGTGGCGAGTACCTGCGGTCCGTCGGACTCTTCGACGAGCGCCTGTTCCTGTACTACGAGGACACGGACCTGTCGTGGCGCGGTCGGCTGCAAGGGTGGCGTTACATCTACACGCCCGAAGCCGTCGTGCGTCATCGTCACGCGCAATCGTCGGGGCTCGGCAGCGACGTGTTCCGCTTCCACACCGAGCGCAATCGACTCCTGGTGCTGGCCAAGAACGCGCCGATGTGGCTGGCCGTTCGATCGGGTCTGGGCGAGATCAAGCGAACCGTGATGGTGAACGTGCGACATCTGGTTCTGCGTCCCCTCACCCTGCGCATGCCGGCGCGTCCGGAGGCCCGGCATCGTCGGCGCGTGCTGAGGAGTTACCTGGGTCTTCTCCCCGCGATGCTCCGCGATCGTTGGATGATGGATCGTCACGTGTCGCGAGCATCCCTGATGCGCTGGGAGGTCTCGAAGTGAGTCGCGTCGCGATCTACAACCTCTACTGGACCACCTACGGCGGTGGCGAACAGGTGAGTGGCGCCATCGCCGAGTGTCTCTCGGCCGGTCACGAAGTCACCCTTCTCGGCCCGGAACCGATCGACGTCGAAACGACGCGATCGCGTCTGGGCGTGGATCTCTCGGGCTGCGAGTGGCGAAAGGTGGTGGACGACGAGCAGGCCAGCGAGGTCAGTGCCTCATACGACGTCTTCGTCAACGGCACCTATCTGAGCGACGCGCGCAATCGGGCTCCGCGGGGTTTGTACTACGTCCACTTCCCGGGACTTCCCACCACTGCGCGTCAGCGCGTTGTTCGAACCGTGGCGCGCGTGGGTTCGGCGGTGTTGTCGGCCGTTCCGCGACTGCCCGGTCCGGTGGCGGGTGTGAAGCGCGGTCTCGAGCGGCGCTTGGTGGACACGTCGTGGGTGGACACGTACACCACCTTCATTGCGAACTCGGCCTACACCTCCACCTGGATCCGGAACCTGTGGGGCGTCGACAGTGTGGTGGTGCACCCCCCGGTGCGTCCGTCGGTGACGCCGGGAACCAAGTCGCACTCCATCGCCTCCATCGGTCGCTTCTTCGATCCGTCGTTCGGCCATTGCAAGAAGCAGGCGGATCTGTTGAGCGGTTTCTCGCGCATGGTCGCGTCGCCCGAGGGTGTGGGCGATTGGCGGTTGGTGTTCGTCGGGGGAGCCGATGCCGCCAGCCGCGAGTACGCGCTGGGAATGCGACGGGGTGCCATCGGCCTGCCCGTCGAGGTGCATCTGAACGCGCCGCGCACGTTGGTGGAGTCCACCCTGTCGGCGGCGTCGATCTTCTGGCACGCCGGTGGCTTCGGCGAGGACCCCGACACCCACCCCGACCGATTCGAGCACTTCGGCATCGCGGTGGTGGAGGCCATGGCCGCCGGTGCGGTGCCGGTGGTGTTCGGTGCGGCGGGTCCGGCCGAGATCGTCCGCCATGGTGTGGACGGTTTCCACTGGCACACGCTCGACGAGTTGGCGGTCTGCACCCGTCGTCTGATGAACGACGAGTCGTTGCGGGCGTCGATGTCGGAATCGGCGCGGTCTCGGGCCGCGCAGTTCGGCCTCGACGCGTTCGGCCACTCGCTGGCGGCCGTCGTCGACGGCACCGTCTGACCGACGATCTCAGCTGACGTACCCCATCACATCGATGAGCACGTGGCTGGACGTGGTCCCGGTGACCGCGGGGTCGTTGTACAACTGGATGGTGCCGTTGGTGCCCAGGGGAACGATGGCCATGTTCGGGATGTCGGTGCCGCCGGGCCAGTTCACGTTGGAGACGTCCGGACGATCGCCACCGGTGGGCCACACGGCGAGCCAACCCCACGACGACGCCGCCACCGAGGTGATGTTCACGTAGACGGCCGTGGCGTTGGACGGAACATCTCCGACTCCGGCCACCGCGACCGTTCGGGATTCTCCGGGCCCCAGGCGTCCGGCCGAGGTGCCGACGTTGTTGCGGGTGTCGAAGACGCGGGTGGGATTCATGGTGGTGGTGCGTCGCGAGCCGGCGCTGGCGGGGGCGTAGTAGCCCTGCACGTCGACCAGGAGGTGCGTGGCCGCCTCGCGAGCGGTGAGGCGAATCGCGCCGTCGGCGCCGACACGAACCACGGCCAGGTTGGGCCGATCCTCACCGCGACGAAGGTTCAGATTGGACGCGTCGGGCATCGGCGAGCCCGAGGGGTAGGCGGTGACGTAGCCGGTGGCGGTGGGGTCGACGGCGGTGATGTTGACGACGACGGACTCGGCGTCGCTCGGAACACCGGCCACACCGCGAACGGGAATCACCCGATCGTCACCGACCTCGAAGCGAGAGGCTCCGGCCGTGCCCCCGATGCCGTTGCGCGTGTCGAGTATCCGTGCGGGCGTGACACCGAAGAAGCCCAGACCACCCGGGCTGGTGACGCTCGATCCGGTGTCGAACCATCCGGCCACGTCGGCGACCATGTGCAACGGATATCCGTAGTTGTACAACCGGATGCGGCCCCCGGCGCCCACGCGTGCCAACACCAGATTCGGCGCGGTTTGTCCGGCACGCACGTTCAGGTTGGACGCATCGGGCCACGCGCCGTACGAATGCTGATCGTCGAAGAGGTCACCGAGTCCGGCCGGTCGCGGTCCGACGGTGAGAAATCCGTTGGTGGCGGGTTCGATGGCGGTGACGTTCAGCAACACCGCGCTCACGCCGCTCGCGGGAACCCCTCCCACCCCGAGCACGCGCAGGTCGTGATTGGCCGTGTCCTCGGCGCGCAGGATCGGATTGGTGGAGGACTGGCTGCCATCGCCGAAACGCAACATGCCGTTGCCGATTCCCCATCCTTTGCGGGTGTCGAGAATGCGAACCGGATCGGTGGGGTGGAACCCTCCCGATGCCGCGGGAACGGTTCCCCGATCCATCACGCACGTGTCCAGTCCGAAGCACGGAGAGTCGAGATCGATGGTGGGGATGCGATTCGCCGCCACGTCGACGAAACCGTGAAGATGCACGTCCCGGGCCAGATCGCGCACGTAGATGATGTAGCGACCCGGCCACGCCACGCCACCGGTCCATCGGTTGCCCCGGTTGGTGGACGTTCCGAACGTGCCGTAGGCGTTTCCGCGCTCGTTCACGGGAGGGTGCACGCACGTTTCGTGCCAGTTGCAATCCACCTGGAAGAAGTCGATGGACAACCGACCGTCGGGAAGGGGTGACCCCGACAGCACGTCGCCGTCCATGCGGAAGGCGCCGTCCACGCCCAAGGTGGGCAGTCGCACGGTGCCGACATCGAGCCAGTTCGCGCCCTGGGAGGCGGTCACCTGAACGTGGGCTCCGCCGCGGGTTCCGGTCCAGGGGTCGTAGGTGAGCCAATAGCAGGCGTCGTTCTCGTTGGTACCCGAGCAGGTGGTGGTGGGATGCGGATACAACTCGAGTCGCATGAGACTGGCCGCACCGGTGACGGTCATGGACGTGGTGGCCGTGGTGCGCCAACCGTAGGTGGGTGACCCGAGGACCTGGTCGTAGTTCCAGAGTTGGTTGGCGGCGTCCCAACGCACCATGCGGTCGTAGGCACCACCGCCTCCGGTGTTGCCGAACACGGCGTCGAGGCCGACGTTGCCGTTGGTGCCCCCACCGGCGACCGAGAAGGTGATGGTGGTCTGCGTCGCGGCGTGCGCCGGAACCGAACCGACGGGCAGAAGCGACGCGAGCGCGACGATCGCGATCAGAAGAGGGCGCGCCGGGGTCATCTCACGAGTGTCGTTTGTACCCGCCGGTGGGCGTCCGCACGATGGTCAAGAAACCGTCAACACCGGCGGCACGCCCGAGCTGCACTACGTGCGCGGAGCGGCCTTCTTCAGCGGGCGACTCTGCTTGTCGCGCTCGGCGGCCTTCTCGGCCTTCTTCCACGCGCGCACCTTCAACAGTTGTTCGGGGGAGTCGATGTCGGCCACGGTGCGGGGTTCGTGGTCGCCGAACACACCGGCGGCTTCCTTCCATCCGCGCGGACGGACGCCCATGCGCTTGCCGAGGAGCGCCACGAAGATCTGTGCCTTCTCCTCGCCGTAACCCGGAAGAGTGCGCAGGCGTTCGAACAATTCGGCGCCGGTCTTCACGTCGGCCCACATGTTCTCGCCCTTGCCCCCGTACGTCGTGGCCAGGATGGCGCACAGTTCGTGGATGCGTCGGGCCATGGAGGCGGGGAAGCGATGGATCGCCGGCTTCTCGCAACACAGTGCCACGAAGTTCTCCTGATCCATCGCGGCGATCTTGCGCGGGTCCAGGTGACCGAGGCGCTGCTTCAGCGTGAACGGACCCTTGAACGCCCACTCCATGGGCACCTGTTGGTCGAGGAGCATGCCGATGAGCAAGGCCGTGCCGTTGGCGTTGAGCAACTTGTCGGCGGTGGGGTCACCGGTGATGAAGAGCGTGCCGGAGGATGCGGGCATGGCGTCAGGGTAGACGAGCCCCGAAGGGCGCGCCCACTCGTCAGACGACGTACGGATCGACGCGATCGGGGTCGAGGCCGTAACGGGCGATCGCGTCCTCCACCTCCGACGCGGCGATGGCGCCCGTTCGATGCAAGCCCGACAGAACCGCCACCACGACGGAGGGCATGTCCACCTCGAAGTGCGCGCGCAACGCCTCGCGCGTGTCGCTTCGACCCATGCCGTCGGTGCCGAGCGGCACGAAGACGCGACCCGGGACGAATCGCGCGATCTGCTCGGGAACGATCTTCATGAAGTCGGTGACCGCGGTGATGGGGCCCTCGGATCGCGCCAGCAAGTCGGTGACCCGGGCGGTGTTCGCCGGACGCGACGGATGCATGCGGTTGTCGCGCTCGACGGCTAGGGCGTTCTCGCGCAACACCTTGTAGCTGGTGGCCGACCACAGCTCGGCGCCCACGTCGAACTTCTCGGCCAACTCGACGACGGCGGCCTGCGCGGCTCCTTGGGCCGAACCGCTGAACAGGATCGTGGCCCGGTGCTTGACGTTCGCCGGCGCGGCCTGCCAGCGGTAGAGGCCCGACACGATGTCGGCGTCGGACACTCCGGCCGGCCGCGCGGGCATGGGGTAGTTCTCGTTGTACAGAGTGAGGTAGTAGAAGACGTCGGGGTCGTTCTCGCCGTTCGGTCCGAGCTCGCCGCCGTACATGCGGTGCAGGCCGTGCTTCACGATGGCCGCCACCTCGTAGGCGTAGGCGGGGTCGTAGCTCTGACATGCGGGCACGGTGGAGGCCAGCACGAGGCTGTGACCATCTTGGTGCTGTAGTCCCTCTCCCATCAGGGTGGTGCGACCGGCGGTGGCACCGAGCAGGAAGCCACGGGCGCGACTGTCGGCCGCCTGCCAGATGAGATCGCCCACGCGCTGGAATCCGAACATCGAATAGAAGGTGTAGAAGGGCATCGAGGGAACGCCCCGAGTGGCGTAGGAGGTACCGGCGGCGATGAAGCTGCTCATGGCGCCGGCCTCGGTGATGCCCTCCTCCAGGATCTGTCCGTCGGAGGACTCGGTGTACGACAACAGAAGATCGTGATCGACCGGCTCGTACTTCTGCCCCTGCGAGGCGTAGATGCGCAATTCACGGAAGAGCGAGTCCATGCCGAAGGTGCGGGCCTCGTCGGGGATGATGGGCACCACGCGCGAGCCGAACTTCTCGTCGCGGGCCAGACTGCGCAACAAGCGCGTGAAGCCCATGGTGGTGCTCACCGATTGACCGCCCGAACCGCCGTCGAGTTCGACGAAGGCCGAGTCGTCGGGGAGTTCCATGGGACGACGCGCGCGCACGACGCGCTTGGGGACCGACCCGCCCAGCGCACGACGGCGCTCCTGCAGGTATTGGTACTCGATCGAGCCCTCGCTGGGGCGGAAGTACGGAGGGACGTCGCCCTCGAGCGCCGAGTCGGGGATCTCGTCGTGCAGATACAGCCGATCACGAAGCGCGCGCAGCTGATCGACGTTCATCTTCTTGATCTGGTGCGTGGAGTTGCGACCTTCGATCTCGGGTCCGAGGGTCCAGCCCTTGACGGTCTTGCACAGGATCGCCGTGGGCCGACCACTGCCCAGGTTCTGGGCGGCGGCACGATACGCGGCGTACAACTTGCGGTAGTCGTGGCCACCGCGGGGGAGGGTGCGCAGTTCGTCGTCGGTGAGGTGGGCCACCATCTGGCGCAGACGCGGGTCGGGTCCGAAGAAGTTCTCGCGGATGAAGTTGCCGTCCTCCACCGTGTAACGCTGGAACTCGCCGTCGACGGTGGAGTTCATCTTGTTGAGCAACACGCCGTCCTTGTCCTGGGCCAGCAGGTTGTCCCACTTCGATCCCCAGATGACCTTGATGACGTTCCAACCCGCACCACGGAAGACGGCCTCGAGTTCCTGGATGATCTTGCCGTTGCCACGCACCGGCCCGTCGAGACGCTGAAGATTGCAGTTCACGACGAAGACCAGATTGTCGAGGTGCTCGCGCGATGCGAGCGACAACGCGCCCAGGGTCTCGGGCTCGTCGGTCTCGCCGTCGCCGATGTACGCCCACACGCGACTGCTGCTGGTGTCGTCGAGTTGACGGTTCAGCAGATAGCGGTTGAAGCGCGCGTGATAGATGGCGCTGATGGGTCCGAGTCCCATGCTGACGGTGGGGAACTCCCAGAAATCCGGCATGAGTCGCGGGTGCGGATAGCTGGAGAGACCGCGACCGTCGCGACCGATCTCGCGTCGGAACCGATCGAGATCCTCCTCGCCGAGGCGCCCCTCCAGGAAGGCGCGGGCGTAGATGCCGGGCGCCGCGTGGCCCTGGAAGTAGATGTGGTCGCCCGCGGTGCCGTCGTCCTTGCCGCGGAAGAAGTGGTTGAAACCGATCTCGTACAACGAAGCCGAACTGGCGAACGTGGACAGGTGACCACCGATTCCCTCGGCGTGCTTGTTGGCGCGCACCACCATGGCGGCGGCGTTCCAACGGATGTAGGCGCGGATACGACGTTCGATGTGCTCGTCACCCGGGAACCAGGGTTCGTGTTCGCGGGGGATGCTGTTGACGTACGGGGTGGAAACCGTGGCGGGGAAACTGACCTGCGATTCGCGGGCCCGTTCCAGCAATCGCGAGAGCAGGTAACGCGCGCGAACCTTGCCGTGGACGTCGATGACGGCATCGAGTGAGTCGAGCCACTCTTGGGTTTCGCCGGGATCGGTGTCGGGGAGTTGATGCACGGAACCGTCGAAAAGCATGCCGTCAGTCTCGCACGATTACCGATTGACGAGGGATCCGTGTGCGAACATGAGCACCCCATGAACACTCCGACGTCCGCTCATTCGATCGACCGCGTGCTGGCCGTTTACACCGACGGAGCGTGCAGCGGTAACCCCGGTCCGGGTGGATGGGCCTGGGCGGTGGCCCCCGCGGGCGATCCGCGGGGTTCGGGTGGGGAGCGACGGACCACGAACCAACGCATGGAACTGGTGGCCGCCATCGAGGCGATCCGCACCATGGGCCCGGTGGCCCGAGCGGAAACCAAGCGGTTGGTGATCGTGAGCGATTCCACCTACGTGGTGAACTGCTTCAAGGACCGCTGGTGGGTGCGCTGGAAGGCCAACGGCTGGCGCAACGCCAAGAAGGAGCCGGTGGCCAACGCCGACCTGTGGCGCGACCTGATCGCCCTGTACGAGGCCCATCCCGAGGCCGAGCGTCCCGATTTCCAATGGGTGAAGGGCCACAGCGGCGACCCGATGAACGATCTGGTGGACCAGTTGGCCGTGGCCGAGAGCCAAAAGTAGCCCCTGAGCAGGGATGACGAGACCCGACAGGGTCGAGTTCGGTACGGTTCGCCCCCGACGGACGTCACCCCCCGACGCCCGTCGATTTCTTCAGCCCCCGGGCCTTCGGGCCGATACCTCCGGCGTCCCCGACGCCCATTCGCCATGACTTCGACCCGCCGTCTGCTTCCCCTCCTCGTGGGGTTGTTGCTCGCCTCCGGTTTGGCGCTTGGCCCCGTGGCCGGTCCGGTGATGGCATCCCCCGGCGACCCCAACGAGGCGGTGGCCATCGTGGTGAACGGTCAGGGCAGTGGACACGGGCGTGGGTTGTCGCAGTACGGAGCGCTCGGCTGGGCGATCGGTCGGGGTGACGGCACCCCGTGGGACTACACGCGGATCCTCGATCACTATTACGGGGGCACGGTGATGGGTGCGGCGCCGGTGGGTCAACGAATCACGGTGCGCATGCTGAGCTACGACGGCGCGTCGCAGATGTCGGTGATCGCGGCCACCAGCAACGCGCAGTGGTCGCTCAACGGTGTGGTGCAACCCGGTTCGTACGCGTCGATCGTGGCGCGCAAGGTGAGTGGCGTCGAAGCCTTCGACGTGTGGGGTTTCCCTCTGCAGGCCTGTCCGTCGTCGACCGATCCGTTGGCGTGGTGGCAATACCTGGGTCGGGCGAGTGGACCGCGCTCGAGCGCGATCCTCGGTTTCTCGGTGCCCGACGGAGACGTACCGACCACGTTGGCGGCCAACACCCTGGGTCTGTGCAATTCCACCGGAGCCGTCACCCACTATCGCGGTCGGATGTTCGCCACCTTCAACAGCGAGGGGTCGACACGATTGGTGAACGACGTCGAGGTGGAGTCCTACCTTCGCGGCGTCGTGCCGCGCGAGTCCCCGGCCGGCTGGGGCGATTGGGCCTACGGCTTGGGGTTGAACGCGCTGCGCGCCCAATCGGTGGCGGCCCGTTCCTACGCGTTGGCTCAGAACCGTTACTCGCCCTACGCGAAGACGTGCGACACCGACTCGTGTCAGGTGTACGGCGGTGCGGCCAGCCGACCGTCGGCGGGCGCGGCGGCCACCAACAAGGAACACGCGAACACCGACCGTGCCATCGCCGACACCGCGCTCATGATCCGGGTGCGACCGGCGGCGCCGACGGTTCCGGTGTCCACCGAGTTCTCGTCGTCCAACGGTGCGCGCACCGCCGGTGTGAACTTCCCGGCGGTGGACGATCCGGGCGATCAAACCGACTTCAACCCGTTCGTCCGGTGGACGCGCGTGCTCGACATGGCGGGGTTGGCCTCGCGCGCCGGATTGACGCGCATCACGCGCATCGAAGTGGAGCCGGATCCGACGTTGTTGGCCAAGGGCACCTACGGAAGCACGCCCGCGTGGGCCGTTCGTCTTCGTCTGTACAACGGAACGCAGTCCATCACGAAGACCACGGCCTGGTTGCGCAGCGCCTACGACCTGCCGTCGGAATCGGTCACGGTTCGCCTGGTGAATCGCGACTTCGCCACCAGCAACGACTTCGTCTTCATCTCGGACTCGGTCGGTGCGTCCATCGCCACCTCGGCAGGGGCGGGTGAGTTGCCCACCTTGTTGAACTCGGTGTTCGCCTCCGAGACCTACAACACCGAGTCCAGCCGTTGCACGGTCGGCTCGTGCCCACCGGCCACCGTGGACGGATTGACGGTGGCCCGCAATCTGACGGGCACCCCCGACGTGGCCATCGTGGAGTTGGGTTACAACGACAGCCAGGCCAATCTCGGGTCCGAGATCGATCAGGTGATGCAGGCGTTGGTGGCCAAGGGCGTTCGCGTGGTCGGTTGGGTCACCATGTCGGAACGGCGACAATCGAACGGGACCGCCACCTACGCCGCGGGCAACCGTGCGATTCGAGCCGCCGCCACGCGTTGGCCGCAGTTGCGCGTGTTGGATTGGGACGGCGCCAGTTGGGGCGGCGCGAAGGATCGTTGGTTCACCGACGACGTCCACCTGAACAACACGGGCCAAGCGGAATTCGCGCTGTGGTTGCGCGACCGGGCGATCGAACTGGCCGGAGGTCGACCGGGCTCGCCGCAATGGGTGGTGAAGGTGTCGCCGGGTGTGGACCTGCGCATACCGATCCTGGAGACCGCGGGGGCTCCGCAGTCCGGAGTCACCGGTGTGGGCATGAACTTCACGGTGGTGGATCCGGCGAGTGAGGGATTTCTCACGGTGTGGCCCTGCGGTTCGGCGAAGCCCGACGCGTCGAGCCTGAACTTCCGCGCCGGTCAGATCGTGGCCAATGCGGTGGTGTCGCAGGTGGACGGCACGGGTCTGATCTGCGTGTCGTCGAACGTGGCGGCGCACGTGATCGTGGACGTGAACTCGTGGCTCACATCGTCGGCGGGTTTCACGCCGATGACGCCGTATCGCCTGTTGGACACCCGACACGGCATCGGTGCTCCGTTGGGCAAGGTGGGGGCGTTGGACGGAACGGCGCCACCGTTGACGGTGCGCTTCGGTGGTGTGAACGGGATTCCCACCACGGGAGTGAGTGCGATCTCCTTGAACCTGACGGCCACGGGAACGTCCGTCGACAAGTTCGCTGGTTTCGTGTCGGTGTACCCGTGTGACGTTCCGTTGCCGAACGTGTCCAGTCTGAATTTCGAGAACAACGTGAGCGTTCCCAACGCGGTCATCGTCCCGATGTCGGCCAGTGGCGACGTGTGCTTCCACGTGCGCGGTCGCGCCGACCTGATCGCTGACGTGAACGGCTGGTTCTCGAACGGCGGAAGTTTCACCAAGGTCACACCACAGCGAATCGCCGACACGCGTAGTGGCATCGGAGTGGCGCGGGCGCGTGTCGGAGCGTTGAACGGCGGTGGCACCCCGTTGCAGGTGCCGGTGCTGAACGTCGCCGGTGTGCCGGCGTCCGGCGTGGACGCGGTGTCGATCAACGTGACCGCCACGGGAACGCGGGCCAACGCCTTCGGTGGTTACGTGACCGTGTACCCGTGCGGCACCGTGCCCGATGCATCCACGTTGAACTTCACGACCGGCCAGACGGTGCCCAACGCCGCCATCGCCCGGGTGTCGGGCAACGGAACCGTGTGCATCATGGTGTACGGCGAGACCGACGTGATCGTCGACGTGAACGGCTGGTTCGGGTCGGCGCGGGGCTTCACGGGCATGACGCCGGTGCGCGTCAGCGACACCCGTAACGGCCTCGGCTCGGTGCCCGGCAAGTAGGCCGTTTCGTCCCGCTCCGGATGGGGCAATCCGTGAGGGTGCTGTCTAGCCTGAGGGCATGGACATCAACGGAGCAAGCGCAATCGTCACGGGTGGAGCCTCGGGTATCGGAGCAGCCACCGCTCGTCTTCTGGCCGCCAAGGGCGCCAAGGTGGTCGTCGCCGACCTGCAGGCCGACAAGGGCGAGGCAATCGCCAAGGAGATCGGTGGAGCCTTCTGCAAGGTGGACGTCACCAAGACCGACGACATCATGAACGCCATCGAGATGGCCAAGAGCATGGGTCCGTTGCGCGTGTTGGTGAACTCGGCCGGTATCGGTTGGGCCCAGCGCACCGTGGGTCGCGACGGCTCCTACGACTCGGCCGCGAACCTGGACGCCTACAAGAAGGTCATCGCCATCAACCTGGTGGGCACCTTCGACTGCATTCGCCTGGCCGCCACGGCCATGAGCACCACCGAACCGTTGAACGACGGTGAGCGCGGCGCGATCGTGAACATCGCCTCGGTGGCGGCGTTCGACGGTCAGATCGGTCAGGCCGCGTACTCGTCGTCGAAGGGCGGCGTCGTGGGCATGACCCTGCCGGTGGCGCGCGACCTGGCCGCCGTGGGCATCCGCGTGAACACCGTGGCCCCGGGTCTGATCAACACGCCGATCTACGGCGAGGGCGAGGGCAGCGAGCAGTTCAAGGAGAAGTTGCAGACCGGTGTGTTGTTCCCCAATCGTCTGGGCTACGGAACCGAACTGGCCTCGATGGTGGTGGAGTGCGTCACCAACAGCTACATGAACGCCGAGACCATCCGCGTGGATGGCGGCATCCGCATGCCACCCAAGTGATCACGACCCCCGCGGCAACGTGACTGGTTCTTCTGGTGGCACAA
>WLEG01000200.1 GCA_009704425.1 Actinomycetota bacterium
ATGGCCTTTCTGCCCGCAGACGACGGCGACGCGTCCGCGGCCCAGGCGTCCATCGACGCGATCTTCGCCGAAGAGGGTTTGTCGGTGCTCGGTTGGCGTTCGGTGCCCGTCGATCCGACCACCTTGGGCAAGGGCGCCCGAGCGGTCATGCCCACCTTCCGCCAGATCTTCGTGGCCGACCCGGCCGGCGCGACCGACATCGCGCTCGACCGAAAGGTATTCGTGGCGCGCAAGCGCGTCGAGCACGACCTTCCCGCGCGACAGAAGACCTACTTCCCGTCGTTGAGCAGTCGCACCCTCATCTACAAGGGCATGTTCACGACCCCGCAGTTGGGCGCCTTCTATCCCGACCTGGCCGACGAGCGCGTGGAGAGCGCACTGGCACTCGTGCACAGTCGATTCTCCACCAACACCTTTCCGTCGTGGCCGCTGGCCCACCCGTATCGGTTCATCGCGCACAACGGGGAGATCAACACGGTTCAGGGCAACCGCAACTGGATGCGCACCCGTGAGGCCCTCTTGCAGTCGGATCTCATTCCGGGCTTGGACCGTGCGTTCCCCATCTGCACTCCCGGTGGCAGCGACTCGGCGTCTTTCGACGAGGTGCTCGAACTGCTCCACCTCGGTGGTCGCTCGTTGCCCCACGCCGTCCTGATGATGATTCCCGAGGCGTGGGAGAACCACGAGACGATGGACGCGAAGAAGCGGGCCTTCTATCGGTTCCATTCCTCGTTGATGGAGCCGTGGGACGGCCCCGCCAGCGTCGCGTTCACCGACGGCACGGTCATCGGCGCCGTGCTCGATCGCAACGGTCTGCGTCCCAGTCGTTACTGGGTCATGGACGACGGCCTCGTGGTGATGGCCTCCGAGGTGGGCGTGCTCGAGATCGACCAGTCCAAGGTGGTTCGCAAGGGTCGCCTGCAGCCGGGTCGCATGTTCCTGATCGACACGGCTCAGGGTCGCATCGTGGACGACGAGGAGATCAAGCAGTCGCTCGCCTCCGAGCATCCCTACGAGGAGTGGTTGGCCGAGGGACTGGTGGAGTTGTCCGATCTGCCCGAGCAGGAACACATGGTGTACAGCCACGACAGCGTCATGCGCCGTCAGCAGATGTTCGGGTACACGCACGAAGAGATGAAGGTGATCCTGGCGCCCACGGCCAAGACCGGCACCGAGCCGATCGGCTCCATGGGCACCGACACGCCGATCGCCGTGCTGTCCGATCGACCGCGCCTGTTGTTCGATTACTTCCAGCAGTTGTTCGCACAGGTCACCAATCCGCCGCTCGACGCCATCCGCGAGGAGGTCGTCACCAGCGTGGGGTCCACCGTCGGTCCCGAGTCCAACCTGCTGGCCCCCGGGCCCAACAGTTGCCGTCAGTTGGTTCTGCCGTTCCCGGTCATCGACAACGACGAGTTGGCCCGCATCGTCCACGCGGACGACGACGGAGCGCACCCCGAACTGCACGCTCACGTGGTGTCCGGCCTGTATCGCGTGGCCGGTGGTGGCGCGGCGTTGAAGGAGGCCCTCGACGAGATTCGGGTCGGCGTGTCGGCGGCGATCGAATCGGGCGCCCGCGTGATCATCCTGTCGGATCGCAACAGTGACGAGGTGCTGGCGCCGATCCCGTCGTTGTTGCTCACCTCGGCGGTTCACCATCATCTGATCCGTGAGAAGAGGCGCACCCAGGTCGGTCTCATCGTGGAGGCGGGCGACGCCCGCGAGGTGCACCACATGGCACTGCTCATCGGGTTCGGCGCCGGCGCCATCAACCCGTACCTCGCCTTCGAATCCATCGAGGACATGATCCGCGAGAACCTCCACGATCTCGGTGACGCCGACCCCAAGGCCGCGGTGAAGAAGTACATCAAGGCGTCCGGCAAGGGTGTGCTGAAGGTGATGTCCAAGATGGGCGTCAGCACCGTCGCCTCGTACACCGGTGCGCAGATCTTCGAAGCGATCGGATTGGCGTCCGACCTCGTGGCCGAATACTTCACCGGCACGGTCAGTCGTCTCGGCGGCATCGGCCTCGACGAGATCGCCGCCGAGGTGGCGGCGCGCCACGCGTTGGCCTACCCGCGCAACCCCGAACGACGCGCGCACCGCAAGTTGGAACTGGGCGGCGAGTACCAATGGCGTCGCGAGGGTGAGTACCACCTCTTCAATCCCGAGACCGTCTTCAAGTTGCAGCACGCGACCCGCGCGAAGCGCTACGACATCTTCAAGCAGTACACCGGACTCGTCGACGACCAGTCGAAGCACCTCGCCACGTTGCGCGGTCTGTTCGACTTCGACGCCTCCGGTCGCACGCCGGTTCCCATCGACGAGGTCGAGAGCGTCGCCGACATCGTGAAGCGTTTCTCCACGGGAGCGATGAGCTACGGCTCCATCTCGGCCGAGGCGCACGAGACGTTGGCGATCGCCATGAACTCGATCGGTGGGAAGAGCAACACCGGCGAGGGCGGCGAGGACCCCGAGCGTCTGTACGACCCGGCACGGCGATCGGCCATCAAGCAGGTCGCTTCGGGTCGTTTCGGGGTCACCAGCGAGTACCTGGTCAACGCCGACGATCTGCAGATCAAGATGGCCCAGGGTGCCAAGCCCGGCGAGGGTGGCCAGTTGCCCGGTCACAAGGTGTATCCGTGGGTGGCCAAGACCCGCCACAGCACCCCGGGCGTGGGGCTCATCAGTCCGCCTCCGCACCACGACATCTATTCGATCGAGGACCTCAAGCAGCTCATCCACGACCTGAAGAACTCGAATCCGTCGGCGCGCGTTCACGTGAAGTTGGTGGCCGAAGTGGGCGTGGGCACGGTGGCGGCCGGCGTCAGCAAGGCCAAGGCCGACGTGGTGTTGATCTCCGGTCACGACGGCGGAACGGGTGCGTCCCCGTTGACGTCGTTGAAGCACGCGGGCGCTCCGTGGGAGCTCGGGTTGGCCGAGGCCCAGCAGACGCTGCTGCTCAACGGTCTGCGCGATCGCATCGTGGTGCAGGCCGACGGTCAGATGAAGACCGGACGCGACGTGGTGATCGCCGCGTTGCTCGGCGCCGAGGAGTTCGGTTTCGCCACCGCTCCGTTGGTGGTGAGCGGATGCGTGATGATGCGCGTGTGTCATCTCGACACCTGCCCGGTGGGTGTGGCCACCCAGAATCCGGTCCTGCGGGCCCGCTTCAGCGGCAAGCCCGAGTTCGTCGTGAACTTCTTCGAGTTCATCGCCGAGGAGGTCCGCGAGATCATGGCCACGCTCGGATTCCGCACCATCGAGGAGATGGTCGGACACAGCGAGGTGCTCGACACGAAGAAGGCTGTGGACCACTGGAAGGCCAAGGGGCTCGACATCTCGCCGATCCTGGCCACCGCCAGCAATCCGTACGGACAGACGATGCACCACAGCGTGGCACAGGATCACGGCCTCGACGAGGCGATGGACAACGATCTGATCGCCGCTTCCTCGGCGGCCATCGAGACGGGCACACCGGTGCGTTTCGCGCGCGGCATTCGCAACGTGAACCGCACGGTGGGGACGATGTTGGGCAACGCGGTCACCCGGAAGTGGGGAGGCGCCGGTCTGCCCGACGACACCATCAGCATCGACTTCACCGGTTCGGCCGGGCAGAGTTTCGGTGCGTTCGTGCCCAAGGGAATCACGTTGCGGTTGGAGGGTGACGCGAACGACTACGTCGGCAAGGGATTGTCCGGCGGACGCATCGTCGTGCGACCCGACAAGGCGGCGACGTTCGCGGCCGAGGAGAACGTCATCGCCGGCAACGTCATCGGTTACGGCGCCACCGGGGGAGAGATCTTCCTGCGGGGCATCGTGGGCGAGCGCTTCTGCGTTCGCAACTCCGGTGCGACCGCCGTGGTGGAGGGACTCGGGGACCACGGATGCGAGTACATGACCGGAGGTCGTGTGGTCGTGCTCGGTCCGACCGGACGCAACTTCGCGGCGGGTATGAGCGGTGGAATCGCCTACGTGCACGACCCCCATTCGGTGTTCGGTGCCAGGGTGAACTACGAGATGGTCGAACTCGAGGCCCTCGATTCGTCCGACCGTGACTTCCTCCGCTCCACGATCGAGCGTCACGTGGCCGAAACCGACAGTGCGGTCGGAGCGCGGGTGTTGGCCTCGTGGGACACGGAAGTGGCGAACTTCCGCAAGGTGATGCCCCGTGACTTCAAGCGGGTGTTGGCCGTGATGGACGAGGCCCGCGCCGCGGGTCGCAGCGAGCAGGAGACGCTCGATCGCGTGATGGAGGTGGCCCGTGGGTGAGACGACCGGATTCCTGAAGTGGGAACGTCAG
>WLEG01000201.1 GCA_009704425.1 Actinomycetota bacterium
CGGCCGAAATCACCGTGTAGCGCTCGTCAATCGATCCGCTCGACACGGCTGCCTGCGCACCAGAACCCATGGACAGTCCCCCTACGACGTCGTCACGGACTCCCCCGAGTCCGCCGAGATCCACAGTCTTACCCGTCCGGGCCCGGGATTGCGAACCACCTCAATCAGTATCTTTTGTCTTAAAAAGCGATACGGATAATTTCTCTGTGACACACTGACTACTGAATGGCCGTCCAGTCCCTGCAAACCGTCGAGAACGCCATGAACGTCATGGAAGCCGTCGCTCAACATCAGCCCGTGGGCGTCTCGGCCTTGGCCCGCAAGATGAACATGGACAAGAACACCGTGCAACGGATCCTGGTCACCTTGGGGCGTCAGGGGTGGCTGACCCAGGACGGCCCCAAGGGGTCGTGGTCCTTGTCGGCCAAGGTTCTGTCGTTGTCGTCCAAGGTCTCGGGCCCGATGCTCGACCGGGCGCGACCGTTCATGGGATCTCTGTTGTCGTCCACCAAGGAGTCGGTCACGCTCTGGAAGCTGGACGGCGGCCACGACAGTCGCGTGGCCACTCTGGTGGAGATCATCGAGAGCCCCCAGGCCCTGCGCGTGACCGTCCCCTTGGGCACCACCTTCGACCTGAACGTCCCGCCCGGCTCGCACTTCGACGTGCAACCTTTTCTCGAGCGATTCCCGAACGGTCGAACCGCCTGGGGCACGCCTTACGTCGATCGGGCACCTCGCTATTTCGCCCATGACCGCTCGTATCCCACGGCCATGAGCATCGGCAGCGTGATCTTCGACGGTCCCGGTGAACCATTGGGCACCTTGGCCGTGATCGGCCCCAAGACCCGAATCACCGAGGACAGGCAGCAACTCATCGGCGACGAAATCGCCGCCGCGGCTCGGGCGCTCAGCGGCTTCTGAAAAAGCGCGAGGTTTCGGTCGTCGTGAACTCTTGCCGACCATGAAACGAACCCTGAACAACAAATGTCAGCGTCACCGCCGTTTGTCCGTAAAGTTCTCCCCGAATCGAACGGAGCAACCGTCGGACCATCGTGATGGAACGGGTCGCCCGCACGGAGGAGGAACGATGTTCAAGCGAATCGGTGCCGCATTGATGGGCGGACTGCTGATGGTCTCGGCGGCGTGCAGTGGAGGCGAGAAGAACGCCGACAACGCCGAGTCGGGCCCGGCTCGCGCTCTCTTCCAGCCACCGGGAGTCGTCGGCCCCGATTCGTTCGCTCCGTCCTTCGATCTGGCCACCTACGAGGTGACCGAGGACGACGAGTCGCTCTCGGGAACGGTCGACTCGTCCGCCCCGGGCTTATACCGCGGACGCACGTACGGCGGCACCGGCAACAACATCTGCGACGTCGAGAAGATGATCGAGTTCCTCACGTACTACGAGGATCGCGGTCGCGCGTGGGCCGAGATTCAGGGCATCGACTTCGAAAACCTGGCCGAGTACCTCCGGGCTCTGACGCCGGTGTTCGTCACCCAGGACATCAACGTACACATGTACGGCTTCAAGGACGGTGCGGCGTACGGATACGACGCCGTCATCGGGGCCGGCACCGCGTTGCTCATCGATGACCAGGGAATCCCGCGGGCTCGTTGCGCCTGCGGCAACCCGCTGCTTCCCCCCACTACCGACGACACGCCAACGTCCGACCCCTCGACCACCATCACTCCGGTCACCACCACCGAGACCGAACCGGTGTGTCCCCAGTTGACCATCGCGGGTGAATGGAGCGACTACGTCACCACCGAGGGAATCACGTGGCGCTACGTCGCCGCGTCCGGACAATGGATGAACGTCGACGACGCCACCGCATCACTGGTCGACTCGCTCGCCGACATACCCGGGTACTCCGAACAATGCGGCGCACCCGAGGTCGCGCAAGAACCGTGTCCGGTCGAGGTGTTCGGCTCCTCGTGGACCGATGCGAACGGAGACGTCTGGACCTGGAGCAGCGAAACCGCCGAGGGCGCCAACTGGACCCGCGTGGACGAAGGAGTGCTGGTTCAGGTGAGCACCGCCGAACTGCCCGGGGTGTCGTCCGACTGCTACCAGACGTCGCAACGCACACCGAGCGACTGCCCCGAGGAGATCCAGGGTGCGCGCCACGTCGACCAGTACGGCACCGAATGGGTGTTCACCGGCTCCGCGTGGTGGGCCAACATCGACGGCCAGAACGTCTACCTCACTACGACGGAATTGTTCGGCGACGACTGCGACGATCCGGCCGACTGCCCACCGTCCAAGCCGCGGCTCGGCGACGACTACGTCGATCCCAACGGTGACCGCTGGATTTTCGACTATCACGGCAACAGTCGCCCCGCATGGGACAACGTCGACACCGACGACGTTGAGTCCGTGAACACGGCGGGGCTGCCACAGTCCGATGACTGCGCTCCCCCGGCGACGACCACCGAACCCGTGTGCCCGCCGTCGAAGGCACGCGTGGGCGACACGTGGGTGTCGGCTTCGGGTCGCACCTGGGTGTTCGGAACCGATGGTGGCGCCACCGGCTGGGACGACCTCGCGACCGACGACATCGAGTCACTGCCCACCACCTTGCTTCCCGAGACCGAAGACTGCCCGCGCCCGATCGTGGCCAATTGTCCCGAACTCGATGCCATCAACGGATCGGCGTGGATCGCCCCGGACGGATCGATCTACATCTACTCCATCGATCTCGAGGCGTGGGTCAGCACCGCCGATTCGAACGTGACCATCGCCAAGACCGCACTTCTCCCCGGATACATCGACGAGTGCCTGCCACCGTGTCCGCCCTTGCAGATGTCGTCCGATGAGAGTGGCGCCTGGGTCGACCCCTCCACCGGCGACGTGTGGGTGTGGGATGGCGAGATGGCGGCTTGGATCAATCTGATCAGCGGTGCGACGGTCGCCTCATCGGTGGACCTCCCGTGGTATCGCAGCAATTGTCTGCCGCCGTGTCCGCCCGACGATGAGTCGGGTGATCAGGAGTCCAGTTGGACGACCCTCGACGGGTCCGTCGTCAGCAGTGGTGCGGCGGATCGCTTGCGCGACGTGGATCGTCGACCGGTCACCATCACCGGCGGAACGCCCACCATCGAACCGATCGACATGAGCAAGCTGCGCTCCAAGATCGCGGTCCTCGACGACTGCAACGAGGAGGGCTGTCTCGTTCCCGGCGAGTCGGCTCAGGAGGGCCACCTCTTCACCGATTCCCGAGGTGTCGACTGGCGCTTCGGAAGTGACGGACGTTGGTACAGCGACGATGGTTTGGTCGTCGCGTCGGTGAGCGACATCCCCGGCTACAACGACACGTGCAACCCACCCGTCACCCCCGAGGACACGCCGTGCCCGCCCGAATTCGAGGGGTCGCAATACACCGACTCCAAGGGTTTCACTTGGACATGGGTCGGCTTCAATGCCGATGAGGCCGACAGCGACCACGGTGCGCATTGGTACCTCAGCGGCGAAGGCTCCGGCACCTACCGCACCACCGCCGAATTGGAGGAGGACGGTCGATTCGCCGACTGCGCCCCGCCCACCGAAACGACCACCGGTGATCTGGGCATCGACGTACGAGCCAAGGGCCCGGTGTGTGCCGGCACCTCGATGTACGTCGTCGCCGACATCGCGCCCACCGACGGTGCGACCCTGAACTCGGTGACCTTCGAGATGAGTGGAGTCTCCTACGTGGCCACCGCGGCCACCGACACGGTGTTCTTCACGTACGTGTCGTCCGACGAACCCGGCACGTACACGGTGACGGTGTCGGCCACCGACTCGACGGGGCTCTCGGGCACCTCCACGCTCGACGTCATGTTCGACGACTGCGTCACCCCGGTCACCACCACCGAACCCGGCGGCGAGGGACTCTCTGTTCGCGTCTGGGCCAAGGGGCCGGTGTGCGCCGGATCGCCCATGGCGGTGTTCTTCACCGTGACCCCGAGCGACGGAGCCGGAGTGAACGAAGTGGGGGCCGACATGGACGGCACGTACTTCGAGGTCGCGACATCGAATGGCACCACGTGGAGCGGACGTATCCAATCGTCCACGTCAGGGACGTTCGTCGTCACGGCGGGTGCATCCGACACCGCCGGTGCGGTGGGAAGCTCCAGCATCGACGTGACGTTCCAGGATTGCGGTCAGACGTCGACGTCAGTGGCCCGCCCGACGTTCACCTTCGTCCCCACCATTCCGCCGGCGACTTTCACCCCGATCAATCCGGGTACGGGCGCGACCACCACCACGGTGGCCAAGCCCGTGGTGACGCTCAACCCGAGCATCCCCTCGGTCA
>WLEG01000202.1 GCA_009704425.1 Actinomycetota bacterium
AATCCGAGGGTGACCGAACCGGCCACGTCGAAATGGACGTCCGTCGACCTCTCGGTGTCGGGCAGCAACCACACGGCGATGATCACGCCCAGGACGCACAGCGGCGCCTGGACCGCGAAGATGATCCGCCATCCGAACGCTTCCACCAGTGGGGCTCCGGCGATCACGCCGAGCACCGGTGCCCCGGCGTTCACGAAGCTCCAATAACTCAGCGGACGCACCCGCTGATCGGCCGGGAACAGTCGGTTGATGTACGCCATGGTGGACGGACCGGTGGCCGCACCGGCCGACGCCGACAGGATGCGAAACGCGATCATGCTCGGGGCGTCCCATGCCACCGCCGTCAACGCCGCGAAGACACCCGCGCCGAGCAAGCCGTACACGAACACGCGCTTGTGACCCCAGAGATCGCCGGCCTTGCCGTAGGCGGGACCCACCACACCGAACGCCAACATCGGGCCGGTGATGCTCCACGACACCACCGAGATGCTCGAATCGAAGTCATCGGCGATGGTCCCCAACGACACCGCCAGGATCGTGATGGTGAATCCGACCGTGAAGAGCGCCGACAACACCACCACCAGCACGGCCCAGTGTCGTTCGATCGGAACACGCCGACCCAACCAACGACGAAGCAGAATGGGCCACGGCACCACACCCAGTTCGTCGACCCCGACGGAGTCGACGTTCAGCGTGCGCGGGTTGGAATCGCGGGCGTCGGCGCCCACGGATCAGGACTTGGGCTTCAACGACGTCATCGCCGAGGCGAGCGCCGACACCGACCAACGGTCGTTCTGATCGATGGTCTCGGCATTGGTCCACGACTGCACGCGGGTCACCTGACCACCCTGCACGAAGAAGGTCTCGCCGCTGAACTCGCACGACTCCGACGCGAGGTACGCCACCAGCGGACTCACGTTGGCCGGATCCCACTTGTCGAACTCGCCTTCCTTGGGGGCCAGCACTTCCTCCAGACCGGGGGTCGCCAGCGTCAGACGCGTGCGGGCCGCGGGCGCGATCGAGTTGCTCTTCACGTTGTAGCGCGCCAGCTCCTTGGCGCAGATCTGGCTGAACGTGGCGATGCCGGACTTGGCCGCGCCGTAGTTGCCTTGACCGGGGTTCGAGAACAAACCGCTCGTGCTACTGGTGTGCACGATGTTGCGAGGCTTGGTGATGCCGGCCTTGGCCTGCTCGCGCCAGTAGACGGCGGCGTGACGGGTGGGCGCGAAGTGCCCCTTCAGGTGAACGGCGATCACCGCGTCCCACTCCTCCTCGGTCATGTTCACCAGGACGCGGTCGCGCAGGATGCCGGCGTTGTTCACCAGGATGTCGAGGTCACCGAAGGCTTCCACCGCACTGTCGATCATGCGCTTGGCGCCGTCCCAATCGGCGACGTTGTCGCCGTTGACGATCGCCTCGCCACCCATCGCCTTGATGTCGGCCACGGTCTGTTGGGCCGGTGTGATGTCGGTCCCGGTGCCGTCGTTCGCGCCGCCGAGGTCGTTCACGACGACCTTGGCTCCTTCGGCGGCGAATAGCAACGCGTGCTCGCGTCCCAATCCGCGTCCGGCTCCGGTGATGATGGCCACGCGGCCGTCGAGTGCTCCCATGATCGTTCTCCTTCGACTCTGAATTCACCTTATTCCCGCGCGGTGAGCGGGTGAAAAGTCCGGCGCGAATCAGCCGTAATAGACGATGTCGACGACACTTCCCCGCGGGATCAATTGACCCGCGGCGACCACCTGACCGCCAACGGTGGCGGCGATGGGCGCTCCACGCACGCGACCCGTGACGTTGCCCACCGTGAGTCCGGCGTTGGTGATGGCCGCCTTGACCGCGTCGAGATTGGTGAGCGTGGCGAGATTGGGCATGGCCACCACGTCGGGGCCCTTCGAGATGGCGACGGTCACCGAGGATCCCTTGGGCAACGATTCACCCGCGGCCGGCGACTGCGTCGACACGCCACCGACCGGTACATCGAGGGAGAACTCGTCGTCGGCGCGGTTGACGATGAGTTGCAGATCGTTCAGCGCGACCGTGGCCGCGTCGATGGTCATGCCACGCAGGTCGGGCACCACGCGCGGCGCCGGTCCCTGCGACACCACGATGTCGACCGCCGTGCCCTTGATCACTTCCTGGCCGGCCACCAGGTTCGGTTGCAGCGCCACGACCCAACGAATGACCAAACCGGTCGGCACGTCCTCGCTGAATTCGGGTGTTTGCGCGCCGAGCACCAAACCGGCGTCGGTCAACGCGGCGGTGGCCGTCGCCACGTCGAGAGCGTTCAGTTCCGGAAGCGGGACGGGAGGCGGTCCGGTGGACACCACGAAGGTGATGGTCTTGCCGGTCTGCAACTTCTGACCGGCCTCGGGTTCGGTGCGCACGATGGCTCCGGCCGGCACGTCCTCACTGGCTTCTTCCACCTCGACGATGGTCCAGTCGTATTCGGTGACGAGGTTGGTGGCTTCGCCCAGATCCACGCCGGTGAGAGCGGGCACCGCGTAGGAATCCTTCTGGATCACCTTGAACAGGAGGAAACCTCCGACCACGACCACCAACACGGCGACCGCGGCCACGATCCATCGGGCGATCGCCGGCGCGTCCGGTCGCGCGGCGTCGACGGCGTCGACGGCGTCGGAATCCGACGCGACATCGGTGGCGGCGATCACCATCGTGTCGGTGGTGGTGGGGATCACGGTGGTCTCGACGGGACGGGCGATCTCGCCGGTGCCATCGAACGACACGTTCGAGACGAGCGGCAACGGAGTGGGTCGGGGCAACGACGGTGCCGCTTGCACCAAGGCCCGGCCCATGTCGGCCGCGCTGGACCGCTCCAACGGATCCGACCGGCCGGCCTTTTCCAACACCGAGGCCAACCCACCCAGATCGGCCGACACCGGGAACAACTTGTCCACGCGTCCACCGAGGGTGGTGACCACCGAATCGGCGAGGAACGGAACCGCACCGGTGACGGCCTCGGTGAGGATCAACGCCAACGCGTAGACGTCGGCCTTCTCGTCGAAGGGTTCGCCCGTGGCCTGCTCCGGGGCGCAGTAACGGGCCCGCTCGAGCGACACCGAGGTGGTGTCGGCCCAGGCGTCCTCGGACACCACCGACGCGACGCCCAGATCGGCCACCCGGGCCCGGCGGTCCTCACCGAAGACGATCGCCGACGGCCGCAGATCGAAGTGCGTCAAACCACGCTTGTGCGCGTAATCCAGCGCGCGGCACACGTCGACGCCCACCGCGAGAGCCTGGCTGGGGGTGAGCAGACGACCGCGGTCGATCATGTCCTGCAACGTTCCCCCGTCGAGGATCTCCTGCACCACGTACACCCGGCTCGATTGCCCGATCGTCGCGCGTCCCGAAGCCAGGGTTCGCAGCACCTGAGGGTGGTTCATGGACGCGGCGGCGGTGGCCTGCTCGAGCAGGGCGTCTGCGCGCTGACGGCTCACGTCGGCCGAGAAGACCCGCACGGAAACGTCGACGTCCGTGCGCAGGTCGCGGGCCACGAACACGGTGCTGGATCCCGAGCGAGCGGTCTCGGTGCGCAGTCGGAATCGACCATCGATCAAGGTGTCGATCAGCGAATCCGGGTCGTGGTTCTCGAAGATGGACATCGCTGGGAAACTAGCGGTGTATTGCGAATGTGTGACGATCGCCCCCGTCACAAGGTGCAAAGCACCAGCACATCGGGTCAGAATGTCGGCGTGAGCGACATCGACGCCCCCCACGAAGCCACCATCGACGACGTTGGCGCCGATCAGAGCCCGTCCACGGCGGTTCGTCGCCGTCGGCGTCCGTCGATCGAGATGGTGCTCATCAGCGCCGGCTTGGCCCTGGGTCTCATGATGGTGGTCCTCGGGTTCATGTCGGCCACCACCGGACGCGACGCTCTGGGCTACCCCGATCAGATCATCGGCGTCTCCCCCGCCCCCAACGATCGTCAGGTGCTGTCACAGACCGAGATCTCCGTCGACCTCATCGACGGGTACGAGGCCGAGTTGATCCTGGATGGAATCACCATTCCCACCACACGACTGGAGGACGCCTCACCCCAGGAGGTGAGGCCCGGCCAGCAGATCGAACTACCCAAGACCGCCATTTACGACCAGGGCAACTCGCTGATTCGTTTCGAACCCACCGAGGGGGCCGCCGTCGAGAAGTACGACGTCGGTGTCCACCGGGTGACCGTGCTCTTCTGGAAGATCGAGGAGG
>WLEG01000203.1 GCA_009704425.1 Actinomycetota bacterium
GCTTGCAGGGTGGCCCCGACGGCGCGGGCGTCGTCGTGGATCTCGCGCCACGACACGTACGCCGGGCCCTCGGAGGGCACGACGCTGGAACCGACGAACCGCACCCCCGTCGGCGCGTCGGCCGACACCTCGAGACGATCGATGACCGAGCCGGTGGGCAACGGACGCGGGGGCGAGGACGGAACGTTCATGGTGGATGCCGCAGGGCAATGAAAAGGTAGTTCTCCGTGACGTGACACCCGGTGACCATCGGTGTTTTCCCCCACGGGGATACCCGCCCCACCGCCGTGCCGTTACCCTTGGGACGCCATGTCTTCCCCGAGCAACGACCAGACCACCGGCGACGAAGCACCGTCGTTGCGCTACACCGCCCGCCTCGCCCAGGACATCGAGGTCCGCTGGCAGGACCGCTGGGAGGCCGAGCGCACGTTCGAGGCCCCCAACCCCGCCGGCCCGATCGGCGAACCCGACAAGGTGGCCGGCCGCCCCAAGCTCTTCGTGCTCGACATGTTCCCCTACCCCAGCGGGGCGGGTCTCCACGTGGGTCACCCGTTGGGGTACATCGCCACCGACGTGTACGCCCGCTACAAACGGATGACCGGCTTCAACGTGCTCCACGCCCTCGGTTACGACTCGTTCGGTTTGCCCGCCGAGCAACACGCCATCGCCACCGGTGTTCACCCGCGGGTGAACACCGAGTCGAACGTCGCGAACATGCGTCGACAGTTGCGTCGCCTCGGCCTGGGTCACGACGCGCGTCGCAGCGTGTCCACCACCGACGAGGACTTCTACCGCTGGACGCAGTGGATCTTCCTGCAGGTGTACAACAGCTGGTACGACGAGCGGGTCGGAAAGGCTCGACCGGTCTCCGAATTGGAGACCGCGTACGCCGACGGCACGATCGCCACTCCGTCCGGTGACGCATGGTCCGACATGTCCGCCGAGCAACGTCGCGCCGCGGTGGACGCTCGTCGCCTCGCCTATCTGTCGCACGCGCCGGTGAACTGGTGTCCCGGTCTCGGAACGATCCTCGCCAACGAGGAGGTCACCGCCGAGGGACGCAGCGACATCGGCAACTACCCGGTCTTCAAGAAGAACATGCGCCAATGGATGATGCGCATCACCTCGTACGCGGACCGACTGCTCGACGACCTCGATCGTCTGGACTGGCCCGAACCGATCAAGTTGATGCAGCGCAACTGGATCGGCCGAAGCGAGGGAGCCCGCGTCGATTTCGAGTCCGACGCCGGAACCATCACCGTCTTCACCACCCGTCCCGACACCCTCTTCGGCGCGACGTTCATGGTGGTCGCCCCCGAGCACCCGTTGGTGGAGGCGCTCACGACGGACGAGCACCGTTCCACGGTCGAGGCCTACCGCACCGCGGCGGCCGCCAAGGACTCCATCGACCGACAGGACGAGACGCGCGAGAAGACCGGAGTCTTCACGGGCTCGTACGCCGTGAACCCCGTGAACGGTGCGCGCATCCCGGTGTGGGTGGCCGACTACGTGCTGATGGGTTACGGCACCGGGGCCATCATGGCCGTCCCGTGCGGCGACCAGCGCGACTTCGAGTTCGCCCGCCGGTTCGGACTTCCGATTCCCGCCATCCAACAGCCGCCCACCGACTGGTTCGAGGCCCGCGACCTTCCGGTCCAGTCGGGATCCGCGGTGGACACCTCGTCATGGCCCGAGGCCTTCGTCGGCGACGGTGCGTACATCAACTCCGCCAACGGCGGTGTCACCCTCGACGGGATCGTGTCCATCGAGGACGGCAAGCGCCTCATGAACGAGTGGCTCGCGGCCAACGGTCGGGGCGAGGCGACGATCAACTTCAAGTTGCGCGATTGGCTCTTCAGTCGACAGCGCTACTGGGGCGAACCGTTCCCGATCGTGTACGACGAGGACGACCAGCCCGTCGCCCTTCCCGAATCGATGTTGCCGGTGCTCCTTCCCGAACTGGAGGATTTCAAGCCCCAGGCACTCGACCCCAACGACGACGTCACCGATCCGATTCCCCCGCTGGCGCGCAGCGCCGAATGGCGCGAGGTCGTCCTCGACCTGGGTGACGGACCTCGCACGTACCGTCGCGAGATCAACGTCATGCCGCAATGGGCCGGTTCGTGCTGGTACGAACTGCGCTACCTGGACCCGACGAATCGCGACCGCTTCGTCGACGGGGCCGTCGAGAAATACTGGATGGGGCCGGCCGACGGTGGTGACGGAACCACGGGGCACACCGGTGGCGTCGACCTGTACGTGGGTGGCGTCGAGCACGCCGTGTTGCACCTTCTCTACGCCCGCTTCTGGCACAAGGTGCTCTTCGATCTCGGACACGTGTCGAGCGCCGAACCCTTCCACCGGCTGTTCAACCAGGGCTACGTGCAGGCGTACGCTTATCGCGACCCCCGGGGCCAAGCCGTGCCGGCCGCCGAGGTGGAGGAACGCGACGGTAAGTACTTCTTCGACGGCGAAGAGGTGTCACGCGAATACGGCAAGATGGGCAAGAGCCTGAAGAACATCGTCACCCCCGACGAGATGTACGACGAGTACGGGGCCGACACGTTCCGCCTGTACGAGATGAGCATGGGTCCGCTGGACGCCAGTCGTCCGTGGAACACCCGTGACGTGGTGGGAATGCAGCGATTTCTGCAACGCGTTTGGCGCAACGTGGTCGACGAGACCACCGGTCACTCCAAGGTCTCCGACACCGATTGCCCCACCGAGTTGCGCAAGCTGCTCCACCGCACGATCGACGGCGTTCGCGGCGACATGGACGCACTGCGCTTCAACACCGCGATCGCCAAGTTGATCGAACTGAACAACGCTCTCACGCAGCACGTCACCGCTCACGCAAGCACCCCCCGCGAGGCCGCGCTCGCCCTGGCGCGCATGCTGTCTCCATTGTGCCCACACATGGCCGAGGAGATCTGGAGTCGACTCGGTCACGCCGACACCATCACCTACGAGCCTTTCCCCGACGCCGACCCGACGATGTTGGTCGACGACACCATGGAGTACCCGGTCCAGATCAACGGCAAGGTGCGTGCGCGCGTGGAGGTGGCCACCGGTGCCGACGCCAAGACGGTCGAAGCCATCGCCCTCGCCGACGAGCGCGTGATCGCCGCACTGGCGGGTGCAACTCCGAGGAAGGTTATCGTCGTGCCCGGCCGCATGGTGAACCTGGTCCTGTGATCACGGGGGTCATCGAGGGCTTCTACGGAGCCCCCTGGTCGTTGGCCGATCGCAAGGCGTGCATCGAGCTGCTCGCGCGTTTCGACGCGAACGCCTACGTGTGGGCCGGCAAGTCCGAGCCCCGACATCGCGATCTTTGGCGCGACGACTTCCTGCCCGAGGAACTCGACGGCTTCGCCGAACTCGCCCGACACCGGGACGGTGTCCGCCTGATCGTGGGACTCACGCCGGGCTCCGACGCCGTCGCCTCCGAGGTGGTGCGCAAGCTTCGACCGGCCATCGCGTCGGGGGCCCACGGAATCGCCTTGCTCTTCGACGACCTGCCCGTGCTGGACGCCGCCGAAAGACACCGGTCGTTGGCCAACGAGATCGAACAGACCTTCGCCTGCCCCGTGTGGTTGACACCGACGCACTACGCGGGACTCACGGGTTCGCCCTACCTCGACGAACTTCTGAACGGACTCTCGTCCTCGGTCGAGGTGATGTGGACCGGCGAGCACGTGGTGAGCGACCGCATCGACGCGGACCATGCGCGTGCCCGAACCTCGGCCTGCCATGGTCGTGCGCCACTGCTGTGGGACAACACGCCGGTGAACGATGCCCTGATGAGCGAGGCACTGCACCTCGGCCCCTACTCCGGACGGGACCCCGAACTGCGCGACGTCGTCTCGGGCGTGCTCGTCAACCCGATGATGTTCGCGCGCGCGTCGATGCCCACCGTCGCCAGTGCCATGGAGTGGTGCCGGGGTGGCGATGCGATGGTGGCCTGGGGATCGACCATCGACGAACTCGGCTGGCGACGATTGGCCGAGGCCACCGCCTTCCCCGACGACCCGCATTGGCCCGGCGCGCGACCGACGCGCGAATGGTGGGAGGAGGTCGCCGCGGCGGACGCCGTCGACATCGACGAAGCCTGCCTCCCGTGGGTGAACGCGGTCCGTGAGGGAGCCCGATTGGCCGTCGCCGCGCTGGATCTGATCGAGCGGCACGACCCCGACCCTCAATTGCA
>WLEG01000204.1 GCA_009704425.1 Actinomycetota bacterium
CACCGAGGACGATCCCGATCGTCCGGGCGAGAAGCGACTGGGCTTCCGTTCGGTGGAGGGCTTCAAGCCGCCGTCGGCCGTCGAACTGGCCGGCGTGGGCGAGGGCAACACCTCACCCGAATCCGACACCGAGTAACCCCCGCGCGTTCGCGGTCGCAAAAGTGCCGGTTATCGGCGTCTTGGCGTACCGAGATCGCGTGAGGCGTCAGGGCCAGTAGTAGACCAACACCACCGAGGTGCCGGCCGGTACCTCACCGTCGGGTTGCACCATCTGATACTCGGCCAGTTCCTCGGGCGACGACAACCACACGCCCACGTTGCGGGACTCGTCGTCAGGGTCGACGAACCACTGCACGTTCGCCACGGGGTCGGCCGATTCACCCTCTTCGTACGTCCAACCCCGATCCTCGAAGTGCTCGCGCACGATCACGAACGCCTCGGTCCCGTCACCGGGCACCGCGAAGTATTCGGCGTACGCGTCCACACGATCGGTGTCGAAATACCAATCCATCGTGGCGTCATCCAACCGCGGCGCATCGATGTCGACGATTCCGTCCCACCACTGCGGCTTCTCTACCAACACGTCAGGATCGCACTCGGTTCCATCAGCCGGAAGTCGCAGCGAGGTGAACAACTCCGACGCGATCTCGTCCACGCAACGCGACGCGAGAATGTGCGAGTGTCCCTCGCCGTTGAACACGGCCAAGCGGGCCTTGTCTCCGAGACGCAGAACCATCTCCTCCGACCAACGCAACGGTGTGGCCGGATCATTGGTGCCACCCAAGACGACGATCGGCAGCGATGCCCTCACGTCGATCTCGAAGATGGTGGGATCACCGAACGCGTTGTCGCACGACGCACCGAGATCTTCCACTTCGTAATCGCGGCTGTACCACGGCGCCTCGTCCTTCAACTGCTCGAGTAGCGCCTCCGGATTCTCGGGTTCGAATGCATACGTGCCACTGGCGCATTCGATGATGCTGTACGCGTCCACCAACGTGGCGTACGAACCGTCCTCGGCGCGTCCCATCCAGAAATCCGCCATTTCCAGCAAAGCCTGACCGTCGCCACCGGCTGCCGACGCCAACGCATCGCCCAGGAACGGCCAGTCGGCCTCGCTGTAGAGGACGGAAATGGTCGCGGTCTCCATGACCACGTGGTTCACCTCGCGACCGTCGTCGGCCACGAGCGGCTCGGCGTCCAGTTCGTCTTCCAACGCCAACCAGTCCGCCTTCACGTCGCTCGAACTGAACGCACAGGCTTCGGCGTCGTCCTCGCACCATTCCACCCACGCATCGAACGACTTCTCGAAACCGACCGCCTGGGTCAACGCGGAATCGTCGGCCGAATCACCCTGCGGGTCGTAGGCGGCATCGAGGAACATGGACCGAACGTTGTCGGGGAACAAGGTGGCGTACACGCCACCCAGGTAGGTGCCCCACGAGATGCCCAGAAAGTGGATCTTCTCCACGTTCATCGCCCGACGGATCTGATCCATGTCGCGGGCGATGTTCTCGGTGGAGTAATGGCGCAGTTCCTCGCCGTACTCGACCACGCACGGATCCTCTGCCTCGAGCCACTCGTCGTACAGCGCCTGTTCGTCGTCGTTGTCCGGCGTGTAGTCCAAGTACATGAAGCGGTCCGTCTCGTCGTCGGTCTGACACTTCAATCCACCCGACCGATCCACGCCGCGCGGGTCGAAGCCCACGATGTCGAAGTCCTCCAAGCCCAGCGAATCGGTCATTTCGGGGCCCGAGTAGTAGGCGAAGTCCACGCCCGAGCTGCCGGGACCGCCGTCGTTGACCAACAAGACGCCCTTGGCCTTGCTGGATTGCGCCGGATAGCGCAACAGCGCGATGTCGATGGTCTGCTCGTCGGGATTCCGGTAGTCCAGTGGAACCGTCACCGTGCCGCACTCGACCGTGTCATCGCCGGGGAACTCGTCGCACGCTTCCCACTCCACCGGATCGACGTCGACCGGCATCACGATCTCGGCCGGAGACGAACAGGCCACCAAAGAGCCACCCAACCCGCACACGACGAGTGCGATCGTCCAATTCCACTTCGTCTTGTTCCGGCCAGAGTTCATTCGACGCTCCTTGTCGCGCAGAATCCTTACCGACTTCCATGAGTCGTCACGAACATGAACGGAAATCAGTGTTGATGCGTCAGGGCAGGATCTGACTGACACTCAAGATGGCTCGGGCGTGCGTGAGGGCCTCGCCCGGCGCCAAGGACCCACCGAGTTCGACGATGAACGTGGTGTCGTCGGGATAGGTGCGCCGTTGCCACGTGGCCGCCACTCCGGTGTACGTGCCACCGGGAACTCCTTCCAACGGCAAGCCGGTGAGTCGCGCGTACTCCTCGCGCACCAACTTGTCGGGGCCGGTCGAAGGCGCGATGCTGAAGGCGTCCTGGTGGAACCATACGGTCAGGTCCGGGCGCAGCTGCTCCACGTACGACACCATCACCTGCGTCTCGGGTTCACTCGCACTCGACGGTCCCGCGTACTGCCAGTTGCCCGGCTGCGCGATCGGTCCCCACTCGTAGGGGAAGTTGCGATTCAGATCCACCCCGTTCGCGTTGTGGCGCTGATTCATCGCCAGTCCGTCGACGTTCAGTGCCGGCATCAGAAACAGATCGACGTTGGCCGGAATGTCGCCGGGTGCCATCGTGCGCAGATGATCGATCACCTCGAGTCCGGCTTGTTCGTCACCGTGAATCACTCCGACCACCAAAACCACCACTCGCTCGGGATCGTCCGCTGGCATGCGCGCACCGGCTGTGTCGAGCCGATGGATCACGTCGATGGATACGCCCTGCACGGAGGTGCCGACGGAGAAGGTGGTCTCCGTCGGGGGCAACGTGGTGGTGGTCGAGGTCGTCGAAGTCGTGGTGCTCGTCGTGGTGGTCGAGGTCGTGGCAGGACTCATCGTGGACGACGGTGCCACCACCGTTTCGTCCGCGCAGCCGATGATGCCCCCGGTCATGAACAGTCCGATCACGAGCGTGCGCCACATCTTCATCGGATCAACCCTCTCTCACGCCGGCGTCGTTTCCTCCATAGTTGCCGACGCGAGGATGAGGAGTGCGACATAATCGACTCGTGAGCCTGCAGACCGACATCGCCGCGTCCCATCTGGAAACCCTGATCGAGCGACTCACCGGTGTTCACAAAGCCGTTCCCGACGCCGAGGGCGACTATTCGGTCCACTTACGTGGCGCCACCTTCATGACGCGTATCGACGGTGACGACTTACCCATCTGCCGGATCTACGCCATCATCAGTGATGGGGTGGAAAAGACCTCCGAACTGTTGGAGGCGCTGAACGCCATCAACGTCCGCCTCACCTTTCTGCGCATCATCTGGGTCCGCAATCAGATCCTGATGGAGGGCAACCATCTCGCCCTCACCATGGACGAGGCCGAGTTCGCGGCCAAGTGCAACGACATCGCCAACGCCGCCAACGCCTTCGGTGATGCCTTGGTCACCGATTTCGGGGGCACCGCGCGCTTCAAAGCCTCCCAGGACTCCGGCTATCTGACGGTGCGTGAGGGACAGGGTCCCGTTTACCTCTGATCGCGACGGGTCACCAACTAACCTCGAAACGTGTCGTGGCGTCGTCTTTTCCCCGTGGTCGGCGCCCTGTTGATGGTGCTCACCGGTTGTCGCGTCGACATGTACATCGACGTCACCGCCGATGACTCCGGGGCCGGCACCATCACGGTCACCGTCGACATAGATGTGGAAGCCGCCACGTTGGTCCCCGGTTTGGCCGAGGACCTACGCCTCGACGATCTCATCGCCAGCGGCTGGACCGTGGAGGGCCCCACGCAGGTGAACAACGGCGGCCTGCGCGTGGTGG
The DNA here is from genome assembly GCA_009704425.1 of Actinomycetota bacterium. Classification (GTDB taxonomy): domain Bacteria; phylum Actinomycetota; class Acidimicrobiia; order Acidimicrobiales; family Ilumatobacteraceae; genus Casp-actino8. The sequence goes on from WLEG01000204.1 coordinate 3,867, forward strand.
TGCGCTATCCGTTCGAATCGCCCGCCGAAGCCAACATGGCTCTGGCCCAGATCAGCGGACCCAACGGACCGTTGCGTGACGCGGCCGTCAAGCGCACCGTTGACGGCCGCACGGTGAACACCACTCTCGATGCCACACTGCAATTGGTCGGAGGAGTCGAGGCCTTCAGCGACGCCGACCTCAGCAACCTCATCGGCGCCACTCCGTGGCGCAGCACCGCCGAGAAGTTGGGTGTCGACCTCAACACGTCGTTCTCGCTCACGTTGTCGGCCAACCTTCCCGGTGAAATCAAGAAGAGCACCGGAACCGTCGCCGATGGCGGCGTCATCTGGAATGC
>WLEG01000205.1 GCA_009704425.1 Actinomycetota bacterium
TCTGGGGTGCGATCGCCGCGACCATGCAGAAGGACCTGAAGCGTCTGGTGGCGTACTCGTCGGTGGCCCACCTCGGCTTCATCGTGTTGGGCACGTTCGCCTTCACCTCCGAGGCCGTCAGTGGTGGCGTGATGCAGATGATCAACCACGGCGTCTCCACCGGAGCCTTGTTCCTCCTCGTGGGGATGATCTACGAGCGTCGCCACACGCGTCAGATCGCCGAGTTGAAGGGCCTTCAGAAGGTGGCGCCCATCTTCGCCGCCGCGTTCATGGTGGTCATGCTGTCGAGCATCGGTGTGCCGGGCCTGAACGGGTTCGTGGGTGAGTTCCTCGTTCTCATCGGTGGGTTCGAGACGGCTCGTTGGTGGGTTGTCGTCGGCGCGACCGGTGTCATCCTCGCCGCGCTGTACTTGTTGTGGGCGTATCAGCGCGTCTTCCACGGCGAGCCCGACGAGGCCAACTCGTCGTTCCGTGAGTTGCGACTGCGCGAGGGTCTCGTGCTGCTGCCGTTCATCGGCCTGATCGTGTTCTGTGGCGTGTATCCCAAGCCCATGCTCGATCGCATCGAGCCCAGTGTGAAGGCATTGATGGATCGGGTCGAGCAGGTCACCGGATACGTGGCCCCCGAACCGGTCGTTTTGGAACACTCCGAGAACGAGGGAGGCGAGGGCTGATGGGCTCCACGATGCAGTATCCCTCGATCGACTGGCTGGCGATCACGCCGCTCATCATCCTGCTCGCGGGAATGATGTTGAATCTCGTGCTGGCGGCTCTCACGCGCCCGTGGCCCCGAGCCTGGTACGCGCTCGGAACCGTGGAACTCGCCGTGGCCGCCGTCATCGTCGAGATGTTCCTGTGGCACGACATCGGTCGCGATGGTTCGCGGGTCGTCATCAACGACGCACTGTCGATCGATCACTTCACCGTTCTCTGCTGGATCGGAATCGCCGGGGCCCTCGCTCTGGTGTCGCTGTCCACCGCCGATTACCTGCGTCGCGAGCAACTCGACGGTCCGGAGGTGTACGCCCTCTACATCTGCGCCGCCATCGGCGCGATGATCATGACCGCGGCCAACGACATGGTCGTGCTGTTCCTCGGTCTCGAGACTTTGTCGATCGCGCTCTACGTGTTGGCGGCCAGTCATCGTCGTCGCACCGAGAGCCAGGAGAGCGGTCTCAAGTACTTCATCCTCGGTGGTTTCGCTTCGGCCTTCCTCCTGTACGGAATCGCTCTCCTGTACGGAAGCACCGGTACCACCAACATCTCGGAGATGGGCCGCGTTCTGGGCGACCAGGTCTTCCTGAAGGGCGACGACGCCATGTTGCTCGCCGGTGTCGCTCTTCTTCTGGTGGGACTCGCGTTCAAGGTTGCCGTCGTGCCCTTCCACTTCTGGACTCCGGACGTGTACCAGGGTGCTCCCACGCCGGTCACCGCGTTCATGGCGTCGGTGGGCAAGCTGGCCGCGTTCGCGACCATGGCGCGCATCCTTCTCGTCGCACTTCCCACGCGCATCGAGGATTGGCGACCCGTGGTGTGGGTCTTGGCGGTGCTGTCGGTCGTCGTCGGCTCGGTCATGGCGGTGGTGCAGACCGACGTGAAGCGCATGCTCGCGTACTCCTCGATCAGCCACGCGGGATTCATCATGATCGGCATCGAGGCGGCCGGCCACGCGGGAGACGAGGACGGAGTGCCGTCGGTGTTGCTGTACCTCCTGATCTATTCGGTGCTGGTCATCGGAACCTTCACCGTGGTGTCGCTGGTGTCGCGCACCGGTGACTCGGGTTCGGATCTCGGGTCGTTCCGGGGTCTCGGACGTCAGCGTCCGGCACTCGCTCTCGCCATGACGGTGTTCCTGCTCGCCCAGGCGGGCATGCCCGCCACGTCGGGTTTCATCGCCAAGTTCGGTGTCATCACCTCGGCGGCGTCGAACGAGAGTTACGCCATCGCCATCATCGCCATGGTCGCATCGGTCATCGCGGCGGTGCTGTACCTCCGCATCATGATCTCGATGTGGCTGAACGACGCCGAGGCCGGCGACGACGCCCGCGAGAGCGTGCGTGTCCCGTTCACGGCGAACGTGGTGATCACCCTGGCCACGATCTTCACCCTGTTGGTCGGCGTGTTCCCGGGCTGGCTCATCGACGCCGCGCGCACCGCGGCGTCCTTCGCGCGCTGAATTCGATGTGATCGGGTCCACGGTTGTGGCCCGACCCGATGACAGACTGAATCCATGTTCGAGGCACCCGCGTACCTGTCGCCGTCATCCATCGGCACGTTCCGCGATTGCCCGATGAAGTTCAAGTTCTCGCGCATCGACCGTCTCTCCGAGCCGCCAACGTGGGCCATTCACGTGGGAACGTTCGTGCACGAGGTGCTGGAGCACTTCTACCAACTCGATGCCCACGAACGGACGCTGGAGTCGGTCAAGGCCATGGCCACCGAACGTTGGAAGGCCGGCGATTGGGAAACCCAGGTCAACGAACTGGTCAAGCCGGAGGGCTCCATCGTCGATTTCAAGCGCCAGGCGTTCGAATGCATGAAGAATCTCTGGAAGGTCGAGGATCCGCAGAGCACCGAACTGGTGGGCATGGAACACGAGATCGACGCCGACATCGACGGCGTGCGGATGAGGGGCTTCATCGACCGCTTCACCTTCGACGACGAGGGTCAGGTCATCATCAGCGACTACAAGACCGGCAACATCCCGAATCCGAAGTTCAAGAGCGAGGACGACAAGTTCTTCCAGTTGACCACCTACGCGTTGATGATGCAGGAGGCCGACCAGGAGACCACGTCGAAGTTGCAGTTGCTCTACCTGAAGCTCGGGCAGAAGCACGAGATGACCTTGACTCCGGTGAAGCTCAACATCGCCCGCGGCGTCATCGTCGAGACCAAGGAGATGATCGACGCCTCCTGCGCGTCCGAGTCATTCTCGTGCAACGTCACCAAACTCTGCGACTGGTGCTTCTTCAAGCCGCAGTGCCCGGCCCACGCCTGAGCGCCACGCATCGTTCCACGAACTCGTCGAACAACCCCTGTTGTTCCGCGTCGACATCGGCGGAGTCCTCGGGGTGCCACTGGACTCCCACCACCCAACGTCGGTCGGTGTGCTCCACGGCCTCGATGATTCCGTCGTCGGAGGTGGCCGTCACCGTCAGATTCGATCCCAGTCGGTCGATGGCCTGATGGTGAAACGAGTGACACGCTCGCGGCCGTGAGGTGCCCATGGCCCGTGCCACGCGCGAGTCGGTCGCGACGTCGACGGAGTGATACACGTCGCGGTGGTTGCCCGCCTCGAGGTGTTGGATCAGGCTCCCTCCCAGGACCACGTTGAGCACCTGGAATCCGCGACAGATGGCCAACACCGGAAGGTCGCGGTCGATGGCCGCCCGGGTGACGGCGAATTCGACCGCGTCGAGTCCGGGGTCGACCCCGTACACGTGATCACTGGTCACCCGCTGTCCGTAGCGGGACGGGTCGATGTCGACACCGCCGTGCAACACCACTCCGTCGACCCAGTCGAGTGTCTCGTCGAGGCGCGAGACCAGATCGGTGATCGGCGGCAGGATGAGCGGAACACCGCCGGCGCGCGAGACGGCATCGCAGTAGAAGCGACCACTGCCGTACCCGGGCGTGCGCAGGCCCTTGGCCTCGGAGGTCTCGCGACCGACGATGAGAACGAGAGGTGCGCCCACCGCCACATTCTGCCAGCGCAAGTAGCGTCGAGCGCATGGCAACGACGCTGACACTGCGCAACCCGGCCGACGACTCCGAGATCTCGACGATCGAGCTGGCGACGGCACTCGACGTTCACCGCATGGTGGACCGGGCCCGGACGTCCTTCGAGTCGTGGAAGAGGGTCGCCCCCACGGACCGAGCCCGATTGCTGCGACGCTTCGCTCAGACGATCGCCGATCATGCCGACGAGCTGGCCCGCCTCGACACGATGAACATGGGAATGCCGATCTCGTCAAGTCGTTGGTGCGCGAACACCGCGGCCGAGGTGGTGCACTACTACGCCGGGGCCGTCGACAAACATCTGGGCCACACGTATCCGGTCGCCGACGGGGTGTCGATGACGTTCCACGAACCCATGGGCGTGGTGGGCGTCATCACGCCGTGGAATTTCCCGATCCTGATCGCGGCGTGGAAGCTGGGCCCGGCGTTGGCATGCGGCA
>WLEG01000206.1 GCA_009704425.1 Actinomycetota bacterium
AGCCTCGGCGGCCTGCTTCTCCTTGGCGGGGTCGAACCAGGTGTTCAACCACACGACCTTGATGGTCGCATCGGGGTTCACCGCGCGCGCACCCATCGCCCAGGCGTTCACGCCACGGACGACTTCGCCGATCGGGAACGAGGCGAGGTAGCCGAGCTTGCCGGTCTTCGACGCGGCACCGGCGGCCATGCCGGCCAGGTAGTCGGTGTCCTCAGCGGCGCCGTAGAACTGCGCCATGTTGGTCGACACCTTGTAGCCGGTGGCGAACTCGAAGCACACGTTCGGGTTGGCGGCCGCGGCGGCCTCGAAGGCGTCCTGGAAGCCGTACGACGTACCGAAGATGACGGTGTTGCCGTCAGCGATGAGGTCGTCGATCACCTGAGCGACCTCGGGGCCCTCGGGCACGTTCTCCTTGTAGGTGGTCTCGATGGCGTCACCGAAGTGCTCCTGCACGGCCAAGCGGGCCTCGTCGTGAGCCTGGGTCCAACCACCGTCGTTCGTGGGTCCGACGTAGACCCATGCGGCCTTCAGCGGGCCTTCGTCCGGTGCGCAGTCGACGACGACGGGCTCGTCGGTCGTCGGTGCCTCGGTGCTCGGAGCCTCCGACGTGGGGGCCTCCGTGCTGGGGGCTTCGCTGCTCGACGAGCCACCATCGTCGCCACCACAGGCCACGAGGCCGATGGCGAACGCCGCGGTGAGCAACATCGGAGCGAACTTCTTGTTCGTCCTCTTCATGTATTCCTCCCTCAGGATCGGCCCGGGGTAGACCGATGCGTCGACCTTAGTTGGTTCGGGCAACCGCCCCGAACAGCGCGAACAGAATGTAAACACACCGTTTACACGGGCCGGACGGGTGGGTCAGACCAGGTCCAGATCGGGGAGGTAGAGCACCCGATCGCCGGCCCGCGAACGCAACGTGTGCGACAGGGCCCGGGGTCGACTGACCACGGTGACGGGGTATCCGCGCTCGCTCAGCAGGTCGTGGAGGTCGGCGAACCGGTGGTCGCCACTGCCGATGACGAAATGGGTGTAGCGACCCCGCTCGGCCTCGGTCATGGCGGCCTCGATGAGGGCTTCGTCGGCTCCGTCGGGCCCGGGGCGGCGCACCACGCGGAAGGGGTTCCACTTGCTCTGCACGGCGAAGGCGTGCTTTCCGTTGCAGCCGGTGCCCACGATGGCGTGGTCACCCGGTCGTAGTCCCGCCGTACACATATAGGTGTCCTGCCATCGCCCGATCACCCACGGGTCGACCACCTGGGGGTCGCCCATGAGGTTGTCGATGTCGATGATGTGCAGCGGTCGGGGAAGTGTCAGTTGGGTCATGAACAGGAAAACGATGTGAGCGGGGCGAAGTGTGCGCTCGTCGCCCCACCGTCGTGAGCGGGGCGAACGCACATCGGAGCGGTTTCCGGTCGTTTCTGAACCCATGAAGATTCCCGTGTATTTCTCCCCTGATTACTCCGTCGACGCGGCGTTCGACACCGTGGGCAAGTCCGCCGTGGTGGCGCGCTCGCTCCGCGACGATCCCATCGACGGCATCGAATTGGTCGAGCCCCGTCCGGTGGGCGCGGACCTGCTCGGTCGGGTTCACGACCCGGGCTACGTGCATCAGGTTCTCACGGGCGAGCGCGGTCAGTTCACCGAGCACGGTGCGGATTTCGTCGCATCGATCCTGGCGTCCACCGGCGGGGTGGTGGCGGCCGTGGAATCGGTGTTGGCCAACGGAGGATTCGCGGGGTCGTTGTCCAGTGGTCTGCACCATGCGCGCTACGACCGTGACTCGGGTTATTGCACTTTCAACGGTCTCGTCGTCGGCGCGGTGCGCGCGCTCGATCTGGGCGCGATTCGCGTGTTGATCGTCGACTTCGATGCCCACTGCGGAGGGGGTACGGCCAGCCTCATCGAACGTTTGAACGAACGGGGTGTCACGGGCATCGAGCAGGTCGACGTGTCGGTGTCGTCGTTCGACAACTATCCGTCGCGACCCGGCGTCATGTGTCGGGTGGTGGGCGGCCACGACTATCTCGAGGCCGTCGGGGAGGCGTTGGATTCGGTGATCGACCCCCGCACGATCGATCTGGTCATCTACAACGCGGGCATGGACGCCCACGAGAACGCCGGTGGGGCGACGGGTGTGGACACCGACGTGATCCGTGAACGCGAATCACGGGTGTTCGAGTGGGCCGCTCGGAACGAGTGCCCCGTGGTCTGGGTGTTGGCCGGTGGTTACTCGTCGGCCCGCTTCACGGTGGACGACGTGGCGCGGCTGCATCGCATCACCGCGGAGGAATCCGCGCGCGTTGGTCGTGTTCAGTGGAAGTCGATGATCACGCCGGCGTCGGCGACCGATTGACGCTTCACCTTCGACGTGATGGCGGTGGTCCATTCGAGCAGACGGAATTGAACGGCGTATTTCTTGCGCATCGCGACGTTCACCGGTTCGCACTCGGCACCGGTGACCACCCGGGCCGTGGCTTCGATCACCGGTGTCCCCGGCTTCGTGCGTCCCTTGTAGTCGCACACCTGCAGGGTCACCCGCGGGTTGTTGCGCAAACGCTTCACCTTGGCCGAGTCGCCGCCGGTGGTGAAACAGGCGCGTCCGGATTCGAACGGCGAGATCCAGACCGCGGTGCCGACGGCCGAACCGTCGCGCTTGAAGCTGGTGAAGAGGACGTAACGCTCGTGGGCGATGGATGAATCGGACATGAGGGAAATGTAGGTCAACGCTCGTCGCGATAACGACGGATGTTGGCCTTCTTGCCCCGGATGGAGGCGTGCTTCATGGAGCGCAGGATGTTGTCCACGTCGTCGCCGGGCACCTCGACGATGGAGAACTGGTCGCTCACCTTGATGTCGCCGATGTCGCGACCGGAGATGCCGCTTTCGTTGGCGATGGCTCCCACCAGATCCTGGGGGCGGATGCCGGCCTTGCGGCCGAGACCGACGTACAGCTTGGCCATGGCCGGTCCGCCGCGACCGCGCCCACCGCGCTCGAAGCGGCCACCGTGATCGGGTCGCTCGTCGCGTCCGAAGCGGCTGCTGCGGTCGTTGCGGTCGGAACGATCGAATCGCTCACGCGGATCGCGGCGATCGCGTTGTTCGCGGGGTTGCGACAGATCGGGGATCTCGACCTCGTCCATGGTGGACTGCTCGGCGTTGTGCGCCAACTTGATGGCGGCCAGAGCGATCTGCTCCACCGAGAACTCGGAGGACAGTTCGCGCAGCACCGAGGCGAAGTGTTCGAGTCCGTCGGTGGCCAACGCCTCGCGCATGGTCTCGGTGGTGAGTTCCATCTGGCGGGCGCGCAACGCGTCGACCGAGGGCACCTTTTCGAAGGGGATCTTCTGCTTGGTGAGACGTTCGATGTTCTGCAGTTGGCGCTGCTCACGAGGTTCGGCCAACGTGATGGCCACGCCGGCGCGACCTGCGCGACCGACGCGTCCGATGCGGTGCACGTAGGACTCGGGCGCCGAGGGCACGTCGTAGTTCACGACGTGGGTGAGGTGGTCGATGTCCAGTCCGCGGGCGGCGACGTCGGTGGCGATCAACAGGTCGGCGGTGCCGGCGCGCACGCGACCCATGACGCGATCGCGTTGCTCCTGGTCCATGCCGCCGTGAAGGGCCTCGGCGCGGTAGCCACGACCGTTGAGCGTCTCGGTGAGTTGATCCACCTCACCGCGTGTGCGACAGAACACGATGGCGGCTTCGGGGGCCTCGATGTCGAGGATGCGTCCGAGGGCGGCCGCCTTGTGGTGGCGGGGAATGAGGTACGCGGTCTGCTTGACGAGGGGAGAGGTTCCGGACTGGGTGGTGGAACGCTCGATGGTGACGCGCACGGGGTTGCGCTGATGGCGACGCGCGATGGCGTCGATGCGCGGGGGCATGGTGGCCGAGAACAGAACCGTCTGTCGTTCCTTCGGCGTCGCTTCGAGGATGGCCTCGAGGTCCTCGGCGAAACCCATGTCGAGCATCTCGTCGGCTTCATCGAGCACGACCATGGCGATGCCGTCGAGTTCGAGGGTGTTCTTGCGGATGTGGTCGAGGGCGCGACCCGGAGTGGCCACCACGACGTGGCATCCGCGACGAAGAGCGTCGATCTGACGACCGATGGGCTGTCCGCCGTAGATGGGCAC
>WLEG01000207.1 GCA_009704425.1 Actinomycetota bacterium
CACACCCTTGATCACCACACCCATGGCCTTGGGTCCGGTCTGGCCGTTCGCCGCCGCGGCGGCCACTTCCTCGGCCACGATCGCGGCCAGCGCGGCGCCGTCCATGGCCGCCGGCAGGTACGTCTCGATGATGGCGATCTCGGCGCGTTCCTTCGTGGCGGACTCGGTGCGGCCGGCCTGCTCGTAGATCTCGGCCGACTCGGCGCGCTTCTTGGCCTCGGAGCGCAGGAGATTGACGATCTGATCGTCGCTCAACACCACGGCCTCGCTCCCGGCCACCTCGGCGTTCATGATGGCGGCCAGGGCCATGCGAAGGGTCGACTTCAGCAGTTCGTCCCCCGAGCGCACCGCTTCGGCGATGTCGGCTTGGATTCGGGCTTTCAATCCGGTCTCGGTGCTCATGGCACCATTCTGACCGACGTGACAGCGGTAGCCTCTCCCACTTGTGAATCAGGTCAAGAATCGTCTCGCCGCCCTCTCCATGCTCGATCGGGCGTTTCGTCTGCTCCCCGACGAGAAGATCACCGCGCTCTACGACGCGCTCCCGGAGGACGGCCAGGACGCCATCCAGCACATCGTCAGCGTCAAGGGCACCGACCCGTCGCCCGCCGAACTGATCGCGGCCATTCGCGAGACCGTCACCAAGGGACGCATCAACGGCGATCTCGAGCGTCTCGCCCTCGTGCTCACCGAGACCTGCCTGAACGAGTGCATCGAGGCGTTGGGATCGAACGCCGACGATCCGAGCGAGGAGAATCTGCGCGAGGTGCTTCCCGGCGTCATCACCAATCACGGCCTCGACGTCACCCAGGTGATGTTGGCCACCGTGGTCACCGGTGAGGCCATCGCCTCGCCCATCATCACCCGCATCCTCAAGCACGACGACGCGTGGAAGGTTCCGCCGGCACCGACCGTGACCGTCGCTCCGTTGGTCGTCGACACCAAGGACGAGGCCGAGCGCGCGGCGCTGAAGGAACAGCGCAAGGCCCGCAAGGCCGCCGAACAGGAAGCCGCTCGTCGTCGCCGTGAGCAGGCGCAGGCGTCGCGCCGCAAAGGCTGAGACGAACCCTCGTCAGTTCGAACCCGGAACGTTTCGGCGTTCCAGGTCCAACAAGAACCGCTTGGCGTCGGTGCCTCCGGAGAAGCCGGTCAACCGTCCCGACGAGCCGATGACTCGATGACACGGCACCACGATGGCCAGCGGATTGCGTCCGTTCGCCGAGCCCACGGCGCGCGCCTTGTTGGGATCGCCGAGCGCCGCCGCCTGTTCGCCGTACGACATGGTCGAGCCGTACGGGATGGAGCGCAACACGTTCCAGGCCGACAGCTGGAAATCGGTTCCGATCGGTTCGAGGGGTAGATCGAAGTCGCGAAGCCGCCCGTCGAAGTACCGGTCCAATTGATCGCGGGCGCGATCGATCACCGCGTTGCGACCCGGACGATTTCCGGTGTCCGTCGCGACCTCGGACCAACCAACAGACCGCAGACCGGTCTCGCTGGCCACCAACGTGAGGCGGCCCACCGGACTCTCATACATCGACGTCGACAGCGGGGCACTCATGAGGACATCCTGTCAGAGCCTGCGGACACCCGGGTCCCCGAATGTGTCCGGCGCAACAGGCACGGATTTCCCCCCATGATCAGGTTTCATTGTATGGTACAACCAATGTCTGAGACCCTGAACTCCACCCCCATGGGCGTGGCCATCACCAAGCGCCAGCTCTACATGGTGTTCGGTGGCGTCATCTCGGGATTGGCCCTGTCGGCCCTCGACGGCACGATCGTCAACACCGCGCTGGCCACCATCGTCGGCGAACTCGGGGGCATCAAGTACTACGCCTGGGTGGGCACGGCGTACATGCTCACCAGCACCACGTCCACTCCCCTGTTCGGCAAACTCTCCGACCTCTACGGCCGGCGCATCCTGTTCCAGGCCGCCATCATCATCTTCGCCGTGGGGTCGGTGTTCTGCGGTGTCTCACAGACGATGTGGCAGTTGGTCGTGTCGCGCGGCGTTCAGGGCGTCGGAGGCGGTGGCCTGTTGGCGGTGGCCTTCGCCATCATCGGCGACGTCGTCGCGCCTCGCGAACGCGGCAAGTACATGGGCCTCATCACGAGCATCTTCACGTTCAGCAGCGTCGTCGGACCACTGCTCGGGGGCTTCATCGTCGACAACACCAGCTGGCGATGGATCTTCCTCGTCAACGTCCCGGTGGCCGCCGTCGCGATCGTCATCACCAACAAGGCTCTGAAGTTGCCGTTCGTTCGCCAGCCGCGCAAGGTCGACTTCATGGGCGCCGCACTGCTCGTCTTCTCGGTCACCTCGTTGCTGTTGGGACTGTCATGGACCGGCGACGAATACGGATGGACCTCCGCGCCGACGCTGGCGTTCTTCGCCGCGGCGACCGTGGGAACCGTGATGTTCATCCGATGGGAAGCCAAAGCGCCCGAACCGATCATCCCGCTCGCGATGCTCTCCATCGACACGGTGAGGGTCGTGGTGCCGCTCATGATCCTCATCGGAGCGGTGTTCTACGGGGCCAACGCGTTCATGCCCCTCTTCCTGCAGGGGGTCACCGGTGTGTCGGCCACCAACTCGGGCTTGCTGCTGGTGCCGATGGCGGTGTCGGTGGCCATCACCGCGACGTGGGTGGGACGCATCACCTCTCGCACCGGCACCTACAAGATGTGGTCTCCGATCGGCTGCGCGATCTCGGTGGTCGGCTTCGGCATGGCGTCGTTCCTCGACTCGTCGAACGGGTACGTGTATCTCGCCATGGCCGCGTCGTTCGTCCTCGGGATCGGCATGGGAATGATCATGCCCACCGGAACGCTCGCGGTGCAGAACGCGGTCGAACCGAAAGAGATGGGAACCGCTTCGTCCGTGGTGGTGTTCATGCGTCAGTTGGGTGGCGCCGTGGGTCTCGCCGCGTATGGCGCCCTGTTCGCCAACCAATTGAACGGACGCATCGACCCCGAACTGGTGCAGGCCCCGCGCATGATTCGCTCGCTTCCGTCGCCCGTGCGCGAACAGGCTCTCGATGCCCTCACCCACGCGATCGTCATCGTGTTCCGCGCCGCGGTGCCGTTGGTGATCATCGGTTTCGTCGTGGCCCTGGCCATGCCGAACCGACCGTTGCGATCGGCCCCGGCCGTGAAGTCCGACGGTCCGATGGACTCCGCGTCAACCGGCCACTGAGGCCGTCACCGGCGTTCGCTTCGTCCGCTGCAACAACAGCAAGCCCGACACGGCGAAACCGACACCGCCCAGGAAGGTGGCCCGCTCACCGAAGAGCTCACCGACCAAACCGAGCGCGAGACCGCCCACCACGCCGCCGATCTCGAAGAAGCTGGTGAAACTGGCCACCACTTCCACGCGATCCTCTCCGTCGATTCCCTCCACGCTCATCGCCAAGAGCGACGGATAGAAGAACGACACCCCGAGAGCGAAGAAGATCGTTCCCAACCAGATTCCGAGCGCGTTGCCCAGCAACCACACCGACGTCACGCCGCCGAACAGGAACCACATCGCCATCACCACGCTGCGACGCAAACCGATGCGGGCGGGAAACTTGGCGCCGAGGAGGCGGATGAACAGACACAGGATGCTGTACGCGGTGAAGAACCCCGCCGAGCCCGACAGTCCGATCGACTTGGCGAACGTCGGCACGAACGACGTGAACGAGGTCCAGGCCGCCATTCCGAGCGCCAGGATGGTGCCGGGGAGGATGGCTCGGGGATGGAACCACGAGATGCGTCGACTCACCTCGGTCGGTCGCTCCCCCACGAAGGCCGGCGCGGTGAACGACACCAGCGCCGCCACCAGAGCCGCCACGGCCGAGACGATCCACACCGCGTCGTAATGACCCGACGACAATCCGCGCGAACCCTCGGCCACGTCGCCCATCACCCACTCACCGATGATCGGACCGACGGACAGACCACCGAACACTGCCACCGACAGGTAACTCGCGGCTTCGGCCTTGCGCGTCTCGGGGCTCAACTCCACCACCAGGATGGCCGCCCCCACGAACAGGGCCGCTTCTCCCACACCCATCAACGCGCGCAACGGGAGGATCTGCCACGTCGCCGTCACCACGACCAAGCTGAGGGCACCCAACGC
>WLEG01000208.1 GCA_009704425.1 Actinomycetota bacterium
GTGGCCGATCCGTTGCACGCGTTCCGCGAGACCGATCCGCTCGGAGACGTGAACTACATCATGTCCCCCACCTACTCCATCTCGAAGATCGCCGAGGAGGCCGTGGCCCGCTTCTGCGCCCGTGCCTACGAACTACCGGTCACCATCGCGCGCATGAACGCGTCGTACGGATCCAACGGCGGTCTGCCCACCTATCACTTGGATTGGGTGCTCGCCGGCCAACCGGTGGTCACCCGCTGGGATCCGTGCCGCTACAGCCTCATCCATCAGGACGACATCAACGGTCAACTGGAAGCCCTGCTCGACGCGGCCAGCGTTCCAGCCACCGTCGTGAACTGGGCCGGGGACGAGACGCCCTCGGTTCAGGAGTGGTGCGCCTACATGGGCGAGCTCACGGGGCGAACTCCCGACGTGAGATCGATCCCCGTCGACGGCACCACACGCGGCTCCATCGCCGACGTCACGAAACGACTCTCCATCACCGGCCCGTGCACCGTGTCGTGGCGCGACGGCATCCGTCGGGTCTTCTCCGAACGACACGGTGGTCGAGCTGACGTCACGCCGCAGGGTCAATCGGCGAAGCTTCTCGGCGAGGTCTCGAAACTGGCGAACGACTGAGGCCGCCCGCCACGCCCGACGACGCGGTCAGCCCCCGATCGACAACACCGCGCGCAGCACGAAGTGCAGCGTCGCCGCGGGGTCGGACACCGCTGTCGATGATCGATACGCCACGCAGCGATCAGGACGCACCAGCACGACACCCGTGGTCTCGATCCCGCGCACGCGGTGCCAACGCAGTCGCGGATCACGCCAATCACCCCGGGCATGGCCGACGGTCACGGCCGTCATTGCCACACCGAGTTCGGTTGCCACCTCGCGAGCCGCTCGGCACCAGTCGTCACCGTCCTCCCCGGCGATGATCACGAAAGTTCCCGGCGTCACCAGATCGAGAGTGGAGATGCGATTCAGGTCCCAATCCTCGATCCATGCATGCGGCAAGGGTGAACCGGGTCGCGTGGACGGAATGAAACACCGGAACTCCGGATCGACACTTGGTTCCGAACCATCGGACACCACCGCACTCGAGTCGTACTGATATCCGTACTCCACGTCGTGTTCGCGGAACTCCTGTGATTGCGCGGCCATCATCTCCAGGACGCGACGGCGAAAATCGGAGTCGTCCGTACCGTCGGGGTCGACGAGGCGCGTGAGCGTCGCCCAACGCTCGTCGAACGTCAGGGTCGGGTCGCCCACCCCCATGAGTTTGGTCATCGATGCGTAGCCCTTGGAGTTCTCGAGCGACCGCGCCACGTTGCGGGCGTCGACCGGTCGGCGCTCGGCTTCGTAGGTGTCGAGCAACGCGTCGCCCGCGCGACCTTGGAGGACGGAGGCCAACTTCCAGCACACGTTGTGCACGTCGTGAATCGCGCTCGTCAGCCCGAGCGCGCCCGTGGGCGGGTGCCGATGGGCCGCGTCACCGGCGATCAGAACCCGACCCACCCGGAATCGATCGGCCACCAGCCCGCCGATGGTCCAGCGCGTGATGAGATGGAACGTGATCGGGTGGCCCGCCAGCCCGAGGGCCTCGCGCAAGTCGGACTCGACGGCGGAATCGTCCAGTGCGCGCTCGTCGTCCATCGCGTACCCGAGATGGATCACCCACTCCTCGCTGTCGGACCCCCAGCGCGTCGGACCCATCGGGGCCATCACCACCATCTTGCCCGTGAACGGCGACCACACCCAGCGCAGCAGAACGTCGGGGTCATTGGCGATCGTCGAGAAGTCCGTCGAGACGTAACACGAAACGGTACGGGTTAGATCGCGCGACCCTTGCAGCTCGATGCCCAGACGTCGTCCGACAGTCCGTCCGCCGTCACAGGCCAACACGTAGTCAGCCTCGACCAGATACTCGCGACCCGAACCGTGATCACGCACCCGGGCGGTCACCTTCTCGTCACCGGATTCGATCTCGATCACCTCGTGATGGAATCGAACCCGACCGGGTGAGAGTTCCTCGGCACGACCACGCATCACGGGTTCGAGTCGGATCTGGGGCAGGTTGCTCGAGAGCAGCGGGCTCGCCATCCGCCACTCGTCGTCGAGTCCGCCGCCTCCCCAACTCTCCTGCTTGAAGATCGTGCGGCCGGCTCCCTCGTGTCCGGCGAAACCCGCGTAGAAGGCGGTGTGGCCGAGTTGCGCCGGCGGTGTGCCGATCGCGTAGATCGCCTCGGCGACACCGCAATCGTTCATGATCTCCATCGCCCGCTGGTTGAGCACGTGCGCCTTGGGAAGGCGCGAGGTGGAGTCGGCCGCATTCACCAACAGCGCTTTGATCCCCAACTGCGCGAGGAGCATCGACGCCGTGAGACCCGCGCCCCCTCCTCCGATGATCAGCACCGGCACTCGTTCCAGCGTGGGCTCTCGCGACATCGACCGACCTCCGCCGACAAACTAGACGTTCTCGGGGTTCACGGACCCATCTCCTCGCACGGGGCCGCCCCGTAACATCACCCAATGACGTCATCGGGCGAACGTTCGCAGCATTTCCCCGCCATCGAGAAGAAGCACGGCAAGCCGATGAGCCACTGGTTCGGTCAGTTGGCGAAACTCGGCGATGCCAAGTACGTCGACCAACTGGAGCTGCTCCAGCAACAGGGTTTCAGTCGCGCCCACGCCAACGCCGTGGTCATGCATCACCGGGGCAGCACCACGACGCGACGCCATGATTCGGTCGACGAATTGCTGGAATCGTTACCCGCCGAACACGCCGACCTCATCCGACGGATCTTCGCGGCGATCACGAAGAAACACCCGAAGTTGGAATTGGTGGTGGCGTGGAACCAGCCGATGCTGAAACTGGGCAAGGAGTACGTCATCGGGGTGTCGGCATCGAAGAACCACCTCACCATCGGTCCGTGGGGAGACGAGCCCATGACGGTCTTCGCCGCCGAGTTGGCCGACTACGAGACCAACAAGAAGACCTTCAAGGTGCCCCTCGACTGGAAAGTGGACGCGAACCTCCTGAATCGCATCGTGCGTCATCGCCTCGACGAGATCACCTGAGCCGACGCGAACAGGAACCCTTGTGCGTCTCCGACGGGGTCACCCCGGGGAATCGCATCTAGCGTTCCCGCTCGATGAAGACGATCCTCGCGTTCAACGGCTCGACCCGCGCCGCCTCCTTCCACGGAAGAATCATCCGGACACTGCCCGCCTTGGCCCCCGCCGACGTTCGCATCGCCGAGTTCGATCTGGGCGACGTCCCCTTCTACAACCAGGATCTGGAGGGCGAACATCAACCGGACGCGGTGGTGGCCATGCGCGCGGCGGTCGCCGAGGCCGACGGCATCGTCTTCGCCGCACCGGAGTACAACTACTCGTACTCCGCGCTCACCAAGAACACCATCGATTGGCTGACCCGACCCATGGGTGCCGGTGCGTTGCGGGGTAAGAAGGTCATGGTGATCAGCGTGACGCCCGGTCCCGGTGCGGGACGCAAGGTGACGGCGACCATCTCGGAGATCCTGCCGTTCCTGGGCAACGAGGTGATCTCCGTGGTGAACGCGGCGACCATCCACGAGAAGCTCGACGCGAACGACACCATCGTCGACGAGGAATTGGCTTCGGCTCTGCGCGCGGGATTGGCGGCGTTCTCGTGAGGCGCGTCCCCGGGTCGTGGATTCGTCCCCTCGTGATCGCGCACGTGGCGGCCACCCTGTTCATGGTCGGACTCATCTGGACCATCCACGTGGTGCACTACCCGCTCTTCGCCGAGGTGGGTGCGGAGAACTACGTCGACTACCAGTCGGCACACGTCGAACGAATCGGCATTGTCCTGGCTTTCCCGTGGCTGTTGGAAGGACTCACATTGCTGGGCGTGATGGCGTTGGCCGTCGAGCGTCGCGAACTGCGCGTGCCGGCGCTCGTCGGCGCAGTGGCGATGGCGGTGGTGTTGGTGATCAGCGGCGTGTGGTCGGCGCCCGCTCACGGCGAACTGGCCGACGGTTTCGACGCCGCCGTTCACGATCGATTGATGACCGCCAATCTGGTGCGCACACTGGCCTGGTCGCTGTGCGGTGCGAGCGCGGTGTGGGTGATGGCCCGCGTGTGGCGCGAATCGGA
>WLEG01000209.1 GCA_009704425.1 Actinomycetota bacterium
GGTCCCGAGGACATGGATCTGGCACAGCTGCAGGACACCGAGTCCGGTGCCGAGGTGATGCACATGGCCGAGAACGGATTCTGCGAGCACGGCGAGCAGGAGTTCATGATCCAGGCCGGCGAGACCGAGATCGGTGGCAGGTTCCCCGTCAACACCGACGGCGGATGCCTCGCCAACGGAGAACCGGTGGGCGCGTCGGGGCTGCGGCAGGTGTACGAGAACGTGTTGCAGTTGCGCGGTCAGGCCGGCGCGCGACAGGTGCCCAACGACCCCAAGACCGCGTACACGCACGTGTACGGCGCACCCGGAATCTCCGGTGTGACGATCCTGTCCCGCTGAGGAGGAATCGCCATGGCAGTTCTGACGTCCGATCATGCCCGGCAGCGCGGAGAGGTCGCCGCGTTGATCGACGAGTTCCGTGAGGTCACGTGGTCGCAACTCGACGAACGGGTCAACAGACTCGTGAACGGGCTCCGCGCGCTCGGCCTGAAGACGGGTGACACCGTCGCCGTGATCGTGGGAAACCACTGCGAGTTCTTCGAGTTGGCCATGGCTTGCGCTCACGGAGGATGGACGTACGTGCCCGTCAACTGGCACTGGGTGGCCGACGAGCTCGCCTACGTCTTCGCCGATGCCGATGCCCGCGCCGTTTTCGTCGACGAACGTTTCGCCGACGCGTGCACGGCGGCATTGCGCGACGATCGTGGTCGCGACGTGAACCATGTGATCGGAATCCGGTGCGCGCCGGACACGTCGATCGCGACCGACCCGCGTTTCCACGCCTACGAGGACGTGATCTCCGGCGCATCGTCCGCCGAGCCGGCCGACCAGGTGCTCGGCGGTCCGATGTTCTACACCTCGGGAACCACCGGTCGTCCCAAGGGCGTGCGGGGCATGCTCTCCGGCGGATCGTCGATGACTCCCGACATCATGAAGCTGGTGGCGGCGGGATTCTCGAACTTCCTGCCCATCCCGGGACGCACGATGCTCTGTGGCCCCTTCTACCATTCGGCTCAGTGGGCGTTCTCGTACCTGCCGATGATCGGCGGGTCCTCGGTGGTGATGCAACACAAGTTCGATTCGGCGTCCATGCTCGCGTTGATCGATCGCCACGGGTGCACCAACGTTCACCTCGTGCCCACGCAGATGAAGCGCATGCTCGATCTGTCGGACGACGTGAAGTCCGGGTTCCGGGGCGAGTCCCTGGTGACGGTGTGGCATGGCGCGGCTCCGTGTCCGCCGGCGGTGAAGCGGGGGCTCATCGATTGGATGGGGCCCAAGATCACCGAGTACTACGGCAGCACCGAGGGCTCGATCATCTCGACGATCACCTCGACCGAATGGCTCGCCAAGGGCGGCAGCGTCGGTAAGCCCTTGGAGACGGTCGAAGTGATCGTCGTCGACGACGATCAGCAGCGTGTGTCGCCGGGCTCGGAGGGAACGCTGTACTTCCGCAACAAGATGGGTACCGATTTCACGTATCACAACGACGAGGGCAAGACCGCCGCGGCTCACCTCGAGCCCGGCGTGTTCACCACGGGTGACGTCGGCTATCTCGATGCGGACGGTTATCTCTGGTTGAGCGATCGCAAGATCGACATGATCATCAGCGGCGGTGTGAACATCTATCCGGCCGAGATCGAGGGAGTTCTCGCGGTTCACCCCGCCGTCGAGGACGTGGCGGTCATCGGTGTGCCCGACGAGGAGTTCGGCGAGAGTGTGAAGGCTCTCGTGCAGGTGAAGGAAGGTGTGCTCGCCGACGACTCGTTGGCGTCGTCGCTCGTGGCACACTGTCGCGAACTGCTGGCGGGTTACAAAGCGCCTCGGTCGGTGGACTTCGTAGGTCACATACCGCGCACCGGAACGGGCAAGATCCAAAAGGCACCGTTGCGCGCCCCCTACTGGGAAGGCCATCGACGTCGCATCTGACGTCGAGCGTGGAGGATCGATGATGGCAGTCGACTACGGCCGGTGTTACCACCAGGGAATCCGTGTTCCGAACCTCGAGTCGGCGATGTCGGAGATGGGCGACGCACTCGGCGTCACGTGGTGCGAACCGCAACAGTCCGAGCAACGCGTGTGGCTTCCCGGGGTGGGGGAGAG
Organism: Actinomycetota bacterium; assembly: GCA_009704425.1. GTDB lineage: Bacteria > Actinomycetota > Acidimicrobiia > Acidimicrobiales > Ilumatobacteraceae > Casp-actino8. The sequence continues at coordinate 2,104 of WLEG01000209.1, forward strand.
CAGCATCCCGTTGCGGTTCACCTACTCGGCGCAGGGGCCCCAGCACATCGAGTTGCTGGAGGGTGCACCCGGTTCGATCTGGGACGGCCGCGAGTCACCCGGTCTGCACCACGTGGGCGTGTGGTCCGACGATGTGGGGGCACAGACGCGTTTGCTCGAGGAACGTGGCTGGACGGTGCTGATGGCCCAGGCTCCGCCGGAGCGCAACTACGGAGCGTTCACGTACGTACAGCCTCCCAGCGGTCTGATCGTGGAGCTCGTGTGGAGTGCGATCCAGCCCATGTTCGCCCGATGGTTCGCCGGAGGGCCCCTGGCATGACCACCCGACACACGCCCACCGGTTGCGGTTTCTCGGCGTCGTCCACGACCGACGACGTGCTCGCCGGTGTCGATCTCGCCGGTCGTCGCTTCCTGGTGACGGGCGCATCGGGTGGTCTCGGCTTGGAGACGACACGGGCGTTGGCCGCCCACGGTGCGACGGTGGTGATGGCCGCACGCGACGCGTCGAAGAACCGCGACGCGATGGCGACCATTCGCTCGGCTCATCCCGACGCCGACCTCGAGGAACTCGAACTGGACCTCGGGTCGTTGTCATCGGTGCGTTCCGCGGCCGCGCGTTTCCTGGCGGATCCCCGGCCGTTGCACGGCCTCATCCTCAACGCGGGCATCATGGCGACACCGCTCGGTCGAACCGTCGACGGTTTCGAGCAACAGTTCGGTGTCGATCATCTCGGTCACTTCCTGTTGGCCCGCGAGTTGCTGGAGCGGATGGTGGAGTCCGCACCCGCGCGCGTGGTGGTGTTGTCCTCGGCCGGTCACCGCATGGGAGACGTCGATCTCGACGACGTCAACTTCGAACGCCGCGAGTACGACCCCTTCGTCGCCTACGGCGCCGCCAAGACCTGCAACGTGCTGCACGCGGTGGAGATCGATCGTCGCTACGGCGATCGGGGTGTTCGCGCGTTCGCCGTTCATCCCGGCGGCATTCACACCGAGCTGGGTCGCTACATGACGCCGGACGTAATTCGGTCGTTGATGGACCGCATCAGCGACAGCCCGCAGGTGATGACGTGGAAGACGCCCCGACAGGGTGCCGCCACCACCGTGTGGGCGGCGACGTCGGCACTCTTGGACGGTCGCGGTGGCGAGTATTGCGAGGACTGCGACGTGTCGCCGGTGGTGGACGGGGATTCGGTGGCGGGCGTCGGTGTCGCCGGTCGGGCGGTTGATCCGGATCGCGCGACGACGTTGTGGGAGTTGAGCACGTGTTTGGTCGACTGAGAGACCGTTCCGGGTACGGGAAAGTGTCGGTTTCCGGCGCTTTCGGTACCCGGATCGAGTTGCGGCGGTTGGCGGATCGGGCCGAGATCGTCGACGTCACCGTGCGTTACGCCCTGGCGCTCGACACCAAGGATTTCGATGCTCTCGACGACGTCTTCACGCCCGACGCGCGGGCCGACCTGTTGGAGGATCTGGAGGGTCGCGAGGCGATCAAGACCCGGATTCGTCGCGCCCTCGAACCGCTCGATCGAACGCAGCACCTGGTGGGCAATCATCTCGTCGTCGTCGACGGTGATCGGGCCACGTGCTCGTCGTATCTGCAGTCGCAACACGTGCGTCGGGCCGCCGAGGGTGGCCCCAACTTCATCGTCGCCGGACGCTACGAGGACCGCCTGATTCGCACGTCGAACGGTTGGCGCATCGAGTTCCGACGACTCTCGGTGTGGTGGACCGAGGGAAACGCGCGCGTCACCCGCGGTTGAGGCGTCTCGCGCGGGTTTCAGCCGGCCAGCGAGCCGGCGTCGGCCACCACGACCTCTCCCGTGATCCATGCGGCCATGTCGGAGGCCAGGAACAGGATCACGCGCGCGATGTCGTCGGCCGTTCCGGCACGACCGAGGAGCGTCTGGCTCATGCGCCTGGCGACGTCGAGTCCGGCCGCCTTCAACGGCGCCATCTGCTCCTGTACCCCGGGGGTGTCGATGGGTCCGGGTGCGACACCCACGACC
>WLEG01000021.1 GCA_009704425.1 Actinomycetota bacterium
CCCTCGGTCCGGAACGGCCCGGTCTTGCCACGGTTCACGAACATCACGTACCAGTCGTCGATCTGTAGCTCGCACCCGGCCAGTCGCGTGGCCAACTCGTTGGCGCAGGCCTCCAGCACGATGTGCTGGGGTCCGATGTGCAGTGCCGCATCGGGTGACGCCAATTCGGCGCTCAGCACCGGGATCTCCCACACGCCGGTTGACACCCGTGACGCCCCGAACACCCGGTGCAACGGAGGCAGATCCGGCGAATCCACCACGTCGATGGGTGGATTGTCGATCTTCTGGTATCCCTCGGGCTGCTCGCCCAACGAGAGACCCACGCCGGTGGAGATGGCGATCACCCGATCGGTGTCGCGCGCGTCCACCACCAGGGCCCGACTGAATCCGAGACGCCGACCCGTGTGCAGGTTGTCGGGGATGATCATCAACTCGCGCACGTCCTTGGCCGGATCGAGGATCTGCATCGACGCGATGAGCGGATTGGGCACCACCAGGTCGTCGTTGAAGCCACCGCACTCCGGTGACGCCACGCACAACGGCGCGGCCATGATTCCTCCGGTGGAGTTGCGCATGTCGTGACGCAGCGTCATGAAACTTCCCTCGACGCCGGTGTCCAGCGAGGACCAACGACGTCCCAGATAGCGGTAGGTCAGCAGGGAGGTCCACTTCTCGGCGAACGTCTCCCAGTACTTGTCGGGATCGGTGTCGCGGATGTCGACGGGTCTGTCGTTCATGGCGTTGCGCTCTCCTTCGGTCACGATGCCAGGCGGTCGATCATCGCCGCGTACCGGTCGATGAAGGCGGGCACTCCGGCGGGATCCTCCCAGCCGTCGCGGCCGGAGCCAACGATGACCCGTTCGATGCCGAGGTCGCGATACCGCAGCAACGTGTCCAGGGTGGGGTCACCGAAGGCGACCATCGAGATGGGAACGTCGGTGCGACCGGACTCGGATGCGACCTGACGGAACTTCGTCACCCGCTTCTCCACGTCGCCGAGGGTCACGTCGAGGGGCATCCATCCGTCGGCCCACGCGACGGCGTGCTGGGTTCCCAGCTTTCCGCCGGTTCCGCACCAGATCGGCGGGTGCGGGCGTTGAACGGGTTTGGGGCGACTCCAGACCTTGTCGAAGTCGTACCACTCGCCGTGATGCTCGGACTCGTCGTTCATCCAGAGCGAGCGCAACGCCGCGACGCAATCGGCGAGGGCGCGATACCTCATCGACCACTTCACGTCGTGATGGTTCGCCAACTCCTCGCGGTTCCAGCCCACGCCGACACCGAACTGAACGCGTCCGCCGCTCAACACGTCGAGCGTGGCCACCTGCTTGGCCAACACGAAGACGTCGTGCTCGAGGGGGAGTGCCACGCCGAGACCGAGGAGCAACGACGGGGCGTGGTCGCCGATCTGCATCAGGCTGAGGAACGGGTCCATCATCGTGGTGTACTGCCACGGCATGTCGCCGCCGGTCGGATACGGCGTCTCGCGCGACACCGGTATGTGGCTGTGCTCGCCGATCCAGATGGAATCGAATCCGGCGGACTCGAGCAACGGACCCAGAATCGGCGGAGCGATGTCCGCCGGCGTGTTCATGGTGGTGTAGCCGACTTTCATGACGTCACCACGGTAACGGGAGGCGACCGCTCGCGAGGTCCTCGGGTAGGTTTCGGACATGTCGATCGGACGCTTTCCCGCCTTCATGTACACCAACGACCCGGAGGCACCGCGCCGCGAGGTCGTCGAGATCGGGCTGGAGGATCTGTCCACCGACGGCGTGCTCATCGAGGTGGAGTGGTCGAGCGTCAACTACAAGGACGGACTGGCCACGTCCCCCAAGGGCAAGGTGGCGCGCATCTCGCCGCTCATCCCCGGCGTCGACCTGGCGGGCACCGTGGTGGACTCGGGTGACTCGCGTTTCGCGGTGGGACAGAAGGTGATCGCGCACGCTTACGACATCGGGGTCGCGCACCACGGCGGTTACGCCCGGTACGCCCGCATCCCGACGGACTGGGTTCTCGAGCTTCCGGAGGGTCTCACCACTCGCGACGCGATGGTCATCGGCACCGGCGGCTTCACGTCCGCGGAATCGGTGATGGCGTTGCTCGACCGGGGATTGCGTCCGGCGGACGGTCCGGTGTTGGTAACCGGCGCCACCGGTGGAGTGGGCAGCATGGCGATCACGATGCTGGCCGCGCTCGGCTTCGAGGTGGTCGCCTCGAGCGGCAAGAAGGAGGCCGAGGACTACCTGCGCTCGCTGGGTGCGGCACGGGTGATCGACCGCGCCGAGTTGAGCGTCGAGGACCCCAAGCCCTTGGGGGCCATGACCTTCGCCGGGGCCGTCGACTGTGTCGGTGGCGTCACGCTGGCCAACGTTCTGAAGCGCTTGAACTACGGAGCGGCGGTGGCCGCCAGCGGATTGACCGGGGGTGCGGGTCTGACGACCACCGTGATGCCGTTCATCCTGCGCGGTGTGGCCCTGCTCGGAATCGACTCCGTGCAGTTGCCGATGGCCCAGCGTGTGGAGGTGTGGCGGCGACTGGCCAGCGATCTGAGGCCCGCGGGCATCGACCGGATCGGTCACGAGATCGGCCTCAACCAGTTGGACGCCGTGCTGACCGCCATCCTGAAGGGCGAGGTCACCGGGCGCTACGTGGTCAGCCCGACCGTCGCCTGACGAGATCGCGCGGTTGACACGTCCGTCATCGGTGATGGGAGAAGGCTCTCGCGTCCATTACGCTGTCGTCGTGCCGATGAGACGCCGGTCCAGCACCTCGCTCCGACCCACCGAATGACGCCTCCATCTCCGACCTCCACCCTGGTGATACCGGGGACGCATCTCATGGCGAACCTGCTGGGCGCCCGTGACGGGCACCTGCGGCTGATCGAGTCCGCCTTCGCGGGCACCGACATCTCGGCCCGCGGGAACGAACTGTCCATCGAGGGTCCGGATTCGGCCGTGGTGGCCCGACTGTTCGAGGAACTCGTTCTGTTGTTGCAACGGGGCGAGAACGTGGACGAATCGGTCATCAAGCGCAGCATCGCCATGGTCCGTCAGGACGCCAGCCCCAGCTCGGTGCTGACCGACGAGATCCTGCGTGGTGCCAAGGGACGCACGATCAAGCCCAAGACAGCCGGACAGAAGCGCTACATCGACGCCATCCGCCGCAACGTGATCACGTTCGGTATCGGGCCGGCGGGTACCGGCAAGAGCTGGCTGGCCGTGGCCATGGCGGTGCACGCGTTGCAGACCCGACAGGTGCAACGCATCATCCTCACGCGACCCGCGGTGGAGGCCGGCGAACGTCTGGGTTTCCTGCCGGGCGACCTGATGGCCAAGATCGATCCCTATCTGCGTCCCTTGTACGACGCCATGTACGACATGGTGGACACCGAGGGCGTGCAGAAGATGCACGAGAAGCAGGTGCTCGAGGTGGCCCCGTTGGCGTTCATGCGCGGACGCACATTGAACAACAGCTTCATCATCCTCGACGAGGCCCAGAACACCACTCCCGAGCAGATGAAGATGTTCCTCACCCGCATCGGGTTCGGTTCCAAGGTGGTGGTCACCGGCGATGCCACTCAGGTCGACGTGCCCGACGGACGCAGCGGGCTGGCCGGCCTCGAACGCATTCTCGGCGGTATCGAAGGCCTGGAGTTCGTGCATCTCGACGCTGGTGACGTCGTACGACATCGAATCGTCGGCGACATCGTCGCGGCGTACGAGAAGCGCGCGGCGCGAACGGATCGCAATGGTTGAGGGCCCGCCCAGATTCCGACGCAAGACCAAGGTAGGCGGCGACACCGACGCCGAGGTCTTCTGTGCCGACGAACAGACCACCGTCGTCGTCGACGTGGCGCGTTGGCAGACGTTGGCGCGACACGCGCTGGCGGCCGAGGGCGTCCGCGGGGGAACCGAGCTCTCGCTGTTCTTCGTGGAGAAGAGCGACATGGTCGATCTGAACCTCGAGCACATGGGTGAGGTGGGCCCCACCGACGTGCTGTCGTTCCCGATCGACGGTGGCGAGGTGTTGGAGGTGGTGAGCGGACCGAGCGGGGGCACCCGTGGGCCCGATCGTTCTCCGCCCGATCGTGGCGACATGCCGTTGCTGTTGGGCGACATCGTCATCTGTCCGGAGGTGGCCCGCGAACAGGCACCCACGCACGCCGGCACGGAGGACGACGAGTTGGCCTTGTTGGTGGTGCACGGCGTCCTGCACATCCTGGGGTGGGACCATGACACCGCCGACAAGACCGTGGCCATGCAAGCGCGCGAGCGCGAGATCCTGAAGGCCCACCACTGGAACGGGGACGTTCCCCCGACCTTCAGCCAGAGCGTTCCGGAGGGAACATGACCGCTTTCGTCGCCGCATTCACCGGAACCGATTGGATCCTGCTGGCGGTCGTTCTCGTTCTGTTGATCGTGCTGATCTTCCTGTCGTTGGCCGAGATGGGTTTGTCGCGCATGAGCAAGCCGAAGGCCGCCGCCATGGCCGAGGGCGGTGTGCGTCAGGGCCGGGCCCTGCAGGAACTCGTGGGTGAGCCCGAGAAATGGGTCAACCCGTTGTTGTTGTCGGTCAACGTGTGCCAAACCGTGCAGGCCACCCTCACCGGTGTGATCGCGGCCCGTGCGTTCGGTCCCGTCGGCGTGGTCGTGGGCGTGTTGCTGAACGTGGTGGTGTTCTTCGTTCTGGCCGAGGCCGTACCCAAGACGTACGCGGTGCTCTACCCGGAGCGCGCGGCCTTGAGCACCGCGCGGGGTATTCGCCTGTTGGTGTCCTTCCCGCCCCTGCGCATGGTGTCGGGCTGGTTGATCTCGCTCACGAACGTCATCGTGAAGGGCAAGGGCCTCGAGCAGGGACCGTTCGTCAGCGAGCAGGAATTGCTGGGCATCGTCGAGGCCGCCATGAACGACGAGGTCATCGAGGAGGAAGAGCGCGATCTCATCGAGTCCATCATCGAGTTCGGCGACACCGTGGCTCGCGAGGTGATGGTGCCGTTCCCCGACATCGTGACCATCGCCGACACCTTCACCGTGCGCGAGGCGGTGGACGTGGCCATCGAACACGGCTTCTCGCGTCTGCCGGTGCTCAGTCCCGACGACGACGTTCGCGGCGTCACCTTCATCAAGGATCTCGTTCGTGCGGAACGTTCCGGGCAGGGCGCACAGTTGGTCACGATGTACATGCGCGACGCCGTGGTGATCCCCGAGAACAAACCCGTCGCCCAGTTGATGCGCGACATGCAGGCGCGCAAGTACCACATGGCGGTGGTGGCCGACGAGTACGGAAGCATCGAGGGAATCGTCACCCTCGAGGACTGCCTCGAGGAACTCGTGGGCGAGATCGTGGACGAGTACGACAAGGACCACAAGTCGATCGTGAAGCACGAGGACGGTCAGTACCTGGTCGACGGAACCACGAGCGTCTCGGACGTGAACGACGAACTCGACACCGACATTCCCGACGACGAGTGGGAGAGCATCGGCGGTTTCGTGTTCAACACCCTGGGTCACGTGCCGGCGGTCGGGGAGCACATCGACTTCGACGGCTGGCGATTCACGGTGGCCGAACTTCAGGGGCGCCGCATCCGCTCGATCCGGGTGCAGGTCGTCGCCCGGCCCGGAGACGACGAGACCGACGACTGAAACCCGCGCGGCCGTGTCGTACTAACTTCGACGACATGGACGTACGACTCGACGGGAAAGTTGCATTGATCACCGGCGCCTCGAAGGGCATCGGTCTGGCCATGGCCAAGATGTACGCCGAGGCCGGCGCCAGCGTGATGATGGTGTCGCGCAAGATCGGACCCGACGTGATCGCCGAGGCGGGAATCGAGGGCGATGTCGAGACGTTCGCGGCCAACACCGGTGACGTGGAGCAGGGTCGGCGTTGCGTGGCGGCCACGGTGGAGCGTTTCGGACCCGTCGACATCCTGGTGAACAACGCGGCCACCAATCCGTATTACGGGCCGTCCCTCGGTGTCGACGAGGCCCGATTCGACAAGACCTTCCAGGTGAACCTGCGCGGTCCGTTGTTCTGGACCCAGGCCGTGTGGGAGTCGGGCATGAAGGATCGCCCCGGGGTGATCATCAACGTGGCCTCGGTCGGCGGCATGCGCACCGAGGGTGCTCTCGGCATCTACAACCTCACGAAGGCGGCCCTCATTCACATGACCCGTCAGTTGGCGGCCGAACTGGGACCGTCGCGGGTGGTGGGCATCGCCCCCGGTTTGGTGAACACCGACTTCGCCAAGGTCCTGGTGGACAACTTCGGCGACCGGCTCGCGGCGGCGCTTCCGCTCGGTCGCATCGGCGTGCCCGACGACATCGCGGCCCTGGCCACGTTCCTCGCATCCGATCGCGCCTCGTGGATCACCGGTGAGACGTACGTGATCGACGGCGGTGCGGGCGTCAAGAGCTCCTGAGGTCAGAGCGACGAGAAGATCGCCGGCAGGGTCGGATAACGACCGGTGTTTCCGCCGCCGTCGACCGACAGGAACGACGCGCTCATGAACGTCGATTCGTCGCCGGCGAGGAAGGCGGCGACCGCGGCGACCTCGTCGGGCGTGGCGTGACGTCCGAGGGTGGCGTTCTCCTCGAACTGTCGGATGACCTCGGGCACGGCGAACATGCCGGCCGTGGCGTTCGTCGGCACCAGTCCGGGGGCGATGGTGTTCACCCGCACACCGCGGGCCCCCATCTCCATGGCGGCGACGCGCGTGAGCATGGCGACACCGGCCTTGGCCGCGCAATACGCCGACATTCCGGCCGACGGCTGTATGGCGTTGAGCGACGAGATGGTGATGACCGAACCTCCGTCGTTCACGTGGGTCGACGTGGCCTTCAGCGTGATGAACACGCCCACCAGACACAGATCGATGATTCGCTTCCAATCCGCCACGTCATGGTCCCGGATGAGGCCGTACGTGCCCGCACCGGCGTTGGCTACGACCACGTCGATGCCTCCGAAGGCCCGCACTCCCGAGGCGACCGCGTCGGTCATGCTCGCCTCGTCGGTGACATCGGCCGTGACCACGTGCACTCGCGCGGGATCCAACTCGCGCAATCGTCCCAGACCCGGGGCATCGATGTCGGTGGCGATCACCCGTGCTCCGTCGTCCAGGAAACGCCGACAGATGGCGGCGCCGATGCCGGAGGCCGCCCCGGTGACGAAGGTTGTCTTGTTCGCGAGACGCTCGGTGGTCATGGGCGAACGCTAGTGCCGTTGGTCCGGCCGTAGGTCGCGAACGAGGGCGGCCAGTTCGGCGCGACGGACCTTTCCCGAGGCGGTGCGGGGGATGGACTCCACGCGCACCATGGCGGTGGGAGCGCAATAGGCGGGTAGCGACACCTTCACGAGATCCCGGATCGCACCGAGGCTCGGGGCGTCGCCGGTGTGCACCAACAGAACGCGTTCCCCCCATTCGGGGTCCGGCAACCTGACGACCGCGAAGTCGGTCGCGTGATCTCCGATGGCCCGTTCGACGCTCTCGGGCCAGATCTTCTCGCCACCGCTGACGATGACGTCACCGATGCGACCATCCACGTGCAACCGCCCGTCCTCGTCGAGACGTCCCGCGTCCCCGGTGTGCAGCCAACCGTGAGCGTCGATCGACGTCGTTCCGTCGCGATAGGCCCGCATCAGCATGGGTCCGCGCACCGCGACCTCGCCGTCGATGATTCTCAGCTCGACATCGGGGATGGCGAAGCCGTCGTACACCACGCCGGAGCCGGTCTCGGTCATCCCGTAGGTGGCCACGCAATGGGGAGGTCGTTGCTCGGGTGGCCTCGAGCCACCGATGAGAATGCGCCGGAATCGCTCGGCCCGCACACGGGTGAGCGCCGTGGCGACCAGGGACGTGAGCGTGCTGTCGCTGGCGTTCACGCGAGCGGCGTCGAAGCCGTCGTGCACCTCGAGAGCGGTGTCGGTGAGCACCGCGCGACTGATGACGGAGAAGCCTCCGATGTGCGCGACGGGCAGGCAGGCCAACCAGCGATCGTCGCGGGTCACCCCGAGTGCGGCCGACGTGGCGACGGCCGAAGCCACGAGTCCGTCCATGGAATGGACGACGCCTTTGGGATCGCCCGTGGAACCGCTGGTGGCGATGACCAGTGCGTCACCGGTCTCGGTTTCCATCGGGTAGGGCAACGCCTGTGCGCCCGAGGTGGAGCGAATCTCGTGGGGCCGCATCACGCCCAGCAGACGTTGCTTGGCCGGCTCGGGCAGGCGTGGGTCGACGGGCAGAACGGCGTTCCCCTCGTCCCAGATGCGACGAACCGTGGCGACGTACGCGTCGTTCGTCGGCATGTCGAGGGCGACGAGACGGGGCACGAGCAGACTCTAGGCAGAATTCGTCCGCATCATCCGACCGGTGTCGGGCGTCGTGATTTAGCGTGGAGCCGTGAACAAATGGATCGTCGGGGCTCGCGTGCGCACTCTTCCGGCGGCGGTCGTGCCGGTGGCCGTCGGGGCCGCGGTCGCGGTGGGCGAGCCGGACGTTCGGTGGTGGCGGGTGGTCCTCGCCGGCGTCGTCAGCGTGATGCTGCAAGTGGGCGTCAACTACGCCAACGACTACAGCGACGGAATCCGCGGCACCGACGACGCCCGCGTCGGTCCGGCGCGTCTGGTGGGCGGTGGATTGGCCTCGGCGCGTTCGGTGAAGATCGCCGCCCTGTCGTCGTTTCTGGTGGCAGCCGTGGTCGGTTTGGTGTTGACGATCGTGACGAGTCCGTGGCTTCTGGCGGTGGGTGCCGCGTCGATCCTGGCCGGTTGGTTCTACACCGGAGGTAAGCACCCCTACGGATATCTCGGTTTCGGAGAACTCTTCGTGTTCGTGTTCTTCGGGTTGGTGGCCACCGTGGGCACCACCTACGTGCTCGCCGAACGCATCACCGCGTTGTCATGGCAGATGGGCGTGGCCGTGGGAGCGCTGGCGTGCGCGTTGCTGGTGACCAACAACCTGCGGGACATTCCCACGGACCGCGAGGTCGGCAAGAGGACGTTGGCGGTGCGTCTCGGAGACGCCCGCACCCGAACCTTGTTCGTGGTGTTGGTGGTCGGGGGAGTTCTCGTCGGGGCGGCGTCCGTGTGGGCCCGTCCGCCGGCGGCCGTGATCGTCGTGGTGTTGGCCGTCGCCATCGGGCCGGTGCGACGCGTGCGCGCCGGAGCCGTGGGTCGCGACCTGATCGCCGTGTTGGAAGGCACCGCGAAGGTGCAACTGGCCTTCGGCGTGTTGGCGACGGTGTCGCTCGCGCTCGGCGCCTGAGCACGAGCCAGCGAATCCGCGCTCAGTTCATCCACTCGCGCACGATGCCCGCGACCGCGTCGGGTCGCTCGAGGTGCGCGGCGTGACCGGCGTCGGGAACCGACACGAAACGGGCGTTGGCCCCGATGGCCTCCGTCATCCGGCGTCCGATGGCGTCGAACTTGGTGTCGCGCGAACCGGCCATCACCAACACGGGGACGTCGATGTCCGAGAGTCGGTCCCACAGCGGTGTCTGCTCTCCGACGCCACAGTGGCGCAGGCTGGAGACCAGGCCGTCGACCGTGTTGAGACGGCGTTCGGCGAGATCGTCGACGGTCGGTGACAGGCCGGCGAAGAGCGGTTGTCGCAACCACCAGTCGAGGAACTCCTCGACGCCCGATCGAACGATGCGTTCGGCGAGAAGGCGATCCGATTCGCGGCGATCCGCTCGTTCGCGATCGTCCTCGATGCCGGGCGTGCCGCCGACGAGCACGAGCCCGGACATGGGCGCGGAGTCGAGTGCCGCGTGCAACAGGATGCGGGCCCCCATGGAATAGCCGATGTACGTGCCCTCACCGGCCGACGCGACCACCACTCGGGCCACGCCGAACAGGTCGTCGTCCAGTATCGGTGACCGTCCGTGTCCGGGGGCGTCGACCCGGCAGATGGCGGGTTCGTCACCGAGAGCGCGGATGAACTCGTCCCACGACCGACAGGTCTGCGTGAACCCGTGCAACAGAACGAGCCGGGATCGTCCGCTCGTGCCCGACGAATCCTCCGCGTGGAGGATCGCCCGACGAGGCGTCCACGAACGAGGCACGACCGGGGTCACTCCGCCGACGCGGCCTTGCGTTCGATCGATCGACGGATGACCCGCTCGAAGGTGTCGGTGTCCTGCGCACCGGGGATGGCCCACGCTCCGTCGATCACGTAGGTGGGAACACCGGTGATGCCGTGGCCGATGGCCTGGGCCAACTCCTCGCTGACCTCTCCGCGTCCGGTGTCGCCGGCGAGCATCGTGGAGACGTCGGAGGTGGCGCAGCCGATCGCGGTGGCGGCGAGATCGGCGAGCACGTCGACATCGGCCACGTCGAGACCGCGCGTGAAGTAGGCGTCGAGGAACGCCGTCTTCACACGGGACTGGGCCGCCGGTCCGTGGGTGGCTCCGGTCCACCACAGGATCCGGTGGGCCAGCAGCGTGTTCGCACGCTTGGCGATGTCCATTCGGAAGTCGAGACCGTCCTCGCGAGCGGTGGCCGTGAGGTTTTCGATGATGCGTTCGGCGCGTTCGTATCCGCCGAACTTCTTGGCGTACGTCTCGCGGACCGGGTTCGACGTGCCCACGGGGGCGGTGGGATCCAACTGGTAGGCGCGGTACACCACCTCGATGGGCTCGTCGACGGCATCGGGCCCGCTGGTCAGGGCCTCGATGGCCCGATCGAAACGGACCTTCCCGATGTAACACCAGGGACACACGACGTCGGACCAGATCTCTATGACCACGAACACAACCTACTCAGCGGGTCATGGGGTGCGGGGACGAAGGTAGCGTCACGTCCGTGAGGAAGCCCGAGGACGTGCAGGCATCGTTCTGTGCCACCCTCGTGGACGAATGGGTCCGCCAGGGTTTGCGCACGGCGATGGTCGCTCCCGGCTCGCGTTCCACGCCGCTCGCCGTGGCGCTGACGACCAACCCGGCGGTGAGCGTGTCGGTGTTCCTCGACGAGCGTTCGGCGGCGTTCGCCGCTCTGGGTTCGGGCATGGCCGCGGGTCGCCCGTCCGTGGTGCTGTGCACGTCGGGTACCGCGGCCACCCACTTCCACGCCGCGGTGGCCGAAGCCGATCTGTCCGGCGTACCGATGTTGGTGATCACCGCGGATCGTCCGCCCGAGCTGCGCGATGTCGGTGCGCCACAGACGATCGATCAGACGGATCTCTTCGGCAAGAAGGTGCGCTGGTTCCACGAGCCCGGTGTGGCCGACGAGGCGGCGAAATCGTCGTGGCGTTCCCTGGCCGCGCGCGCGTACGCCACGACCGTCTCGGCCGACCCGGGTCCGGTTCACCTCAACCTCGCGTTCCGAGAACCGTTGCTGGGCGAGGCCACGATCGAACGCGACGACGTGGTTCGCACCTCGCGCGTCGGGCGTTCGGTTCCCGATGCCGACACCGCGGCCGACATCGTCGAACGATGGTCGGGACGTCGTGGCATCGTTGTGGCCGGGCGCGGTGGTGCGACGGCGGAATCGCTGCATCGGCTGGCCTCGGCCCTGCATTGGCCGTTGTTGGCCGAACCGCGTTCGGGCGCCCAATCGCGATCGATTCTGCATTACGACTCGATCGTTCGCACGGCCGACCCGTCGTTGACCCCCGAGGTGGTGGTGCGGTTCGGTGAGGCGCCCTCGTCGAAGGTGCTCGGACGCTTCTTGCTGGAGTCCGGAGCCGAACAATGGCACGTGTCGGCCGCCGGGCGACCCTTCGATCCCGATCATCGCGTGGCCCAATCCGTTCGTTGCGATCCGGATTCCCTCGTCGCGGCGGTCGTCGACGCTGTTCGGCCGGCACCAACGGAGTGGGCGTCGGAATGGCAACGACGCGATGAGGCGGCGCGAACGGCTTTCGTCACCTTGGACGCACTCGACGGAGACGTCACCGGACCGCGAGTGGCCCGTCACGTGGTGTCGGGGCTGCCCGCGGGCGCGAACCTGGTGGTGTCGTCGTCCATGCCCGTTCGCGACGTGGAATGGTTCGCGGGGGATTGCTCGCACCTGCGGGTGTTCGCCAGTCGCGGAGCCAACGGCATCGACGGTGTCATCGCCACCGCGATCGGAGTGGCGACGGCGACCGGGCGTCCGACCGGACTGTTGATCGGCGACGTGGCCTTGGTCCACGATGTGTCGAGCTTGGCGGGGATCAAGAACCGCGGGATCGATCTGCGCATCGTGGTGACCGACAACGACGGTGGTGGCATCTTCCACCATCTGCCGCAGAAGTCGACTCTCGATCCGGCCCTCTTCGAAACGTTGTTCGGCACGCCGCACGGCACCGATCTGGAACTGACGGGACGGGCGTTCGGCGTGGACACCGAGAGGATCGCGAGCATCGCCGGGTTGCACGAGCGGGTGGGGCGTCGCGGACCGACGATCACCATCGCGCCCACCGACCGTGAGCGAGACGTGGCGGAACACCGACGCCTTCACGCGTCGATCTGACGTCAGGGACGCACGATCGCCGACAACATGGCCTGGAACTTGGCCTGCGTCTCGGCCAACTCGGCCCGGGGGTCGCTGTCGGCCACGATGCCGCCACCGGCGGTGAGCACCGCGGAACGGCGGTCGGGTGAGAGGGTCGCGCAACGAATCGCCACGGCCCACGTGCCGTTGCCGCGGCCGTCCACCCAACCGATCGCCCCGCCATAGTTCCCTCGATCGAATCCCTCGACGCGTTCGATCAGTTCGAGGGCCTCGGCGCGCGGGTGTCCACCCAGAGCCGGGGTGGGGCAGAGCGCACGAACGAGATCGAGAATGGGCGGATGCCCGTCGCGAAGACGACCTTCGATGAGGGTTCCGAGGTGTTGGACGTTGGCGACCTTCACCACCGAGGGCTCGGGCTCCCAGTCCAGGTAACTGCAGTGGGGTAGGAGCATGTCGTGGATGACGTCGATGACGACGCGGTGCTCGATCTGATCCTTGATGCTGGCCAGCAACTTGCGCGCCAATTCGTCGTCGGTGGTGGGATCGCCCGTGCGCGGTGTGGTGCCGGCCAGGGGGTGCGAGCGCACGACGTCGCCGTCGATGGAGAGGAGCAGTTCCGGTGAGGCTCCGATGAACCCGTCGAAGGAGTACCGGTGGCTGGAACCGAACGAGTTGCGCAGACGCGCCAACACCGAGTGCACCGGGATCGGTTCGGAGGCCCGCACCTCGACTTGCCGCGCGATCACGGCCTTGACGAGGCGACCCTCGCGCACGGCGTCGCGCGCCGCCGTGACCGCCGCGAGATAGGAGTCCACCGGGGTGAGGGGTGCGACCTGGAAGGAGGCGGCCATCGGGGGAGGTGGTGCGGAGAACGCGGGCACCGGTTCGTCGTCGATGGTGGTGCACCAGCAGTGGCCCGCACCGTCCTTGCCCACCAACAGTCGGGGGATGACCGCCGTTCCCGCGGCCGCGTCGGAGAACGGCATCGTCCCGAGGGCGATGGGACCCGGTGCGTTCGTTCCCGACTCGTCGACGTGCACGATGGAGTTCAGCAGCCCGGGAACCTCGTTCCACGAGGTGCGAACCGCGACGCCTCGTCCGGCGAAACCGACACCGTCGCGCACGAACAGGAACCCGTCGTCTCCGGCGACGTCGTTCAGATCGGGGGCGACGTCGAGAAGGCGGGTGGTCGCGCGCACGGACGCCGTCAATCCCTGGTGGCGACCAACAACTGGGTGATGCCGCCCGACAGCTGACGATGGGTCGCGTCGGAGAATCCGGCCTCGCGCAGATACCGGAGCATCACCTCGGGCTCGGGAAGGTACGCGACGCTCTTGGGGAGGTAGCGGTACGCGGCCGGATCGGAGAGCCATCCTCCGATGCGGGGCACGATGCGTCCGAAGTAGATGCCGTTTCCGAATCGGATGATCGGATTGCGCGGAACGCCGACGTCGAGCAAGGCGATACGTCCGCCGGGTCGCACCACGCGCCCGAGCTCACCGAAGAAGCTGGGCAGGTCGACCAGGTTGCGCAGTGCGAAGCCGCACGTGGCGCCGTCGACGCTGGCGTTGGCGATCGGCAGGTTCAGAATGTCGGCCTGGCTGCGTGGGGCGCCGGAGCGATCGGCGGCCAGCATTCCGAAGCTCAGATCCATCGACAACGGACGGATGCCGACCCGTTCCAGGTCCACGCACAGGTCGCCGGTTCCGCTGGCCAGATCCAGCACCAG
>WLEG01000210.1 GCA_009704425.1 Actinomycetota bacterium
CAGGAACGGCCGAGAATTGGCCGTTCCTGTCACCAGTTCCACCACAGGGAACGTCACGGGAAACGTCATAGTGAACGTCACGGGGACGGACACGAAAATGCCCCGGAGACCACGAAGGTCCCCGGGGCATCGTTGGTCGGGCTGACAGGACTTGAACCTGCGACCTCTTGACCCCCAGTCAAGCGCGCTACCAAGCTGCGCCACAGCCCGAGATATGTGCTCGTCACCCTATCGGGGTCGCGAGTCACAGAAACAGGTCGATCACCCGCCAGCCGAGATACAGGCACAGCGCCGCCACCAGCAGTTTGAAATGCCACGGGGCTTTCGCGTCGGGGTCGATCGCGTCGCCGGCCAGACTTCGGATGTCGATGTTGTCGGCGGTGACCTTCCGGTGGCTCGGCGTGGTGCTGGCCACCTTCGGGGCCTCGAGAACCCGACCGCAACTCGGACACGAACCGTCCTCGCGCATGGCCGACGGAGCCCAGTACTTCGCGCACTCCTCGCAGAACGGCATCAGTCGCCCCGCTTGCGCACCCGCAACTTCAACGGGGTCGATCCGAATCCGAACGCCTCACGAATGGAACGCTCCAGGTATCGCAGGTACGTGTGCGGCAACTCGCGGTTGACGAACAGGGTGAACGTGGGCGGGTCGGTCGCTCCCTGGATCGCGTACATCACCTTGGCGCCACCGGCGGCAGGTTGCCGCTGCTGGGCGTCGGCGATCACGCGATTGACGTCCCGCGTGGGAACCCGTCGGTGGTACTGCTCGATCGCTTCCTGCAGTACCGGCCGCAACTTGTGGACACCCTTGCCGGTGAGGGCGGAGATCTTCAACACCGGCGCATCGTCCATGAAGTACAGCTTGCGCTTCACCTCGGCTTCGATGCGTTCGCGGTCCTCGAGATCGTCGATCATCTCCCACTTGTTCAAGAGGATCAGGATGGGACACCCGGCGGCGTCGACGCGTTCGGCCAGACGTTGATCCTGTGCGGTGACACCCTGGGTGGCGTCGATGACGAACAAGGCGATGTCGGACGCGTCCACCGCGCGCAGGGCCCGAACCAACGAGTAATACTCGGCCGAATCGTCGATGCGCGACCGGCGACGCATGCCGGCGGTGTCGACGAACACGACGGGGCCGTCCTCGGTTTCCACCAGGGTGTCGATGGCGTCGCGCGTGGTCCCGGGCATGTCGTGCACCACGGAACGGTCCTCGCCCACCAGACGGTTGAACAACGTGCTCTTGCCCACGTTGGGGCGTCCGATGAGAGCGACGCGCGGAGGCTTCTGATCCCCGACCGGCACGATCTCCTGGTCGAGCCCGTAGGACTCGACGTACTCGTCGCTCAACGGGGCATCGGGAACGCGCGAGATGATCTCGTCCAACAGGTCACCCGCACGACGACCGTGAAGGGCACTCACCGGGTACGGCTCACCCAGGCCGAGGCCGAGGAACTCCCACCGATCGGCCTCGCGTCGATCGTTGTCGGCCTTGTTGACCACCAACATCACGGGTGGCTTCACCTTGCGCAACCAGGACGCGACGGCCTCGTCCTCGTCGGTGATGCCCACCGAACCGTCGGTGAGGAAGATGATGAGGTCGGCGGACCGCACCGCCGCCTCCACCTGACGACTCACCTTGGCATCGAGTTCCGATCCCGCCGGCAACCATCCGCCGGTGTCCACCAAACGGAAACGACGTCCGAGCCACTCGGCTTCCATCTCGTTGCGGTCACGGGTGACGCCGGGACGGTCCTCGACGATGGCCGCCTGCTCACCGATGAATCGATTGAAGAGGGTGCTCTTTCCCACGTTGGGGCGACCGACGATCACGACGACGGGAAGCGGGGTTTCCTCGTTCTCGGTCATGACTCACGCACCCAGGGCCCGTCGCAGGGCGATGCCGTCGGTCGCCACGACCTCGACCGGCCTCGGAAGGTCGGCCACGGTGAGACCGTCGAGAAATCGACCTTCGGACAAGCACACATCGGGTACAAGGTACCGGTGACCGACCGGTTCGCCTTCGAGAACGCGCGAGATGTCGGCCCCCACCATCAAACCCGTCACACCGGTGTTGCCACCGAAGTACTCGTTGCGGACCTCGATCACCCGAACGTCCGGGCGCCCGAGCGACGTGATCAACGGAGAGATCACGCGCGCCCCGTACGTCCCGGTCAACACGCCGATGGGCGCCGAGGACACCGTCGATCCCGAATCGGGCGCGGATCGACGCCCCAAGGTGACGGCCACCGATGCGGTCGCCCCCGTGTCGCGCAGTCCGGTGTCACCGGCCGGATTCCGGACGGCGCGGTACCCCTCGGCGGGCGCGCCGTCCACCCACGCGAAGAAGCCGCTCTGGGGTCCGGTGGGCACCTCCAGGCGACCGGTGAACTCCCATTCGAACGTGCGCGCCATCCCGATGCCGTCCTCGTGCATTCCGAAGCCCTCGTAGTCCTCACCGTCGGGGAAGGGCCGATCGGCCATGAGGTAGTACTCGTCGGCGGCGAACACCATGCGTCGACCCAACACCTCGAGGAACGTGGCCTGCCAGCGGGCCACCAGATCGACGACGGCCGCGGCTTCGGCGCGCGTGTGCGCCCGCATGGTCGACTCGGTGTTGAATCGGCTGATCCCGAGCGGAACGACCGCCACCGAGTTCAATTCGGGATACCGATCGAGGATTCCGACCATGGTGTCCTCGAGGACGGGTCCGTCGTTCACTCCCGGACACACGACGAGTTGTCCGTTGACCGTGATGCCGTGGTTCAGCAGTTGCCGCAACCACCGCAGGCTCATGCCCCCGCGGGGATTGCGCAACATCTCGCTGCGGACCACCGGGTCCGTGGCGTGGATGCTCACGTTGAGGGGTGACAGTCCCTCGGTGACGACGCGCTCGAGGTCGGCCTCGGTGAAGCGGGTCAGCGTGGTGAAGTTTCCGTAGAGAAAACTGAGTCGGTAATCGTCGTCCTTCAGGTACAGGCTCCGCCTCATGCCGGGAGGCAACTGATAGATGAAGCAGAAGGCGCAGTGGTTGTCGCAGGTGCGCACCCGATCGAACAGAGCGCTCGACACCTCGGCACCCAGCGTCTCCCCCTCGCGCTTGCGCACCTCGACGACCATCTCGATGCCGCCCCGGACCACCTCGAGATCCACCTCGGGCCCGTCGGCCAACAGGCGCCATTCGATGATGTCGCGAGGCGAGATGCCGTTGATGCTGCGAACCTCGTCTCCGACGCACACACCGGCGATGGCGGCGGGAGAGTCGGTTGTCACGGCCACCACGGTGGGCGCCGACTGCTTCATGCCGTCCGCCCCCGAGCGGATTCCCGGGTCGACGAACCACCAAGATTCACGCGACGAATCCGGTGGGGTGACATACGGCGAGGCTACCGGTCGACTCGCGGGCAAAGGTCGTTCGTTATCCTGCTCCCATGTCCGTCGACCACGTGCTGCTGGCCGCTCCGCGCGGATTCTGCGCCGGTGTCGAGATGGCCATCAAGGCGCTGGCGTGGATGGTGCGCAGTTTCGAGGCGCCGGTCTACTGCTACCACGAGATCGTGCACAACAAGATCGTCGTCGAGCGCTTCGAGAATCTCGGCGTGGTCTTCGTCGATGACATCGCCGAGGTCCCCGAGGGACGGCCCATCATGCTGTCCGCGCACGGCTCGGCCCCCGAAGTGGTGGCCGCCGCGCGGTCGCGGGGTTCGGTGGTGGTCGACTCGGTGTGCCCTCTCGTCACGAAGGTCCACCACGAGGTGAAGGTGCGCGCCGGCAAGGGCTACCGCATCGTGTACGTCGGCCACGAGGGGCACGAGGAGGCCGTCGGAACGATGGCCGTGGCTCCCGATTCCATCTCGCGCGTGGAGTCCGTCGACGAGGTCGACGCCCTGCCCACCTTCGAACAGCCCGTCGCCCTGTTGGCCCAGACCACGTTGTCCCATCGTGACTGGGAGGAGGTGGCCGTGCGGGTGAAGGATCGCTTCCCCGACGTCTGGACCCCCGGTCGTAGCGACCTGTGTTTCGCCACCACCAATCGTCAGTCGGCGCTCATGTCGTTGGCCACCCGGTGCGACGCGATCATCGTGATCGGATCGGCGAACTCGTCGAACACC
>WLEG01000211.1 GCA_009704425.1 Actinomycetota bacterium
ATTCGCTCAGTCAGACGTCGTCGGATCGTTCCCCCAATCGGGGGCCGAAGTGAGCGCCGGAACCGGCCGTCACCGGGTCATCAGACTCGGTGACGCCGGCACCGGAGCCACCGCGGATCCCACCCCCGCGACCGAACCAGCGAAGGAGACATCCATGACCACCCCGTCCGCGAGCCGAACCACCAAGCGGCCGTCACCCGCCCCGGCGGCGACTTCATCGACCACACCGGCCACGCCGACCGTCGACGAGTCCGTTCAGCTTCCCTCCTGTTGGCGCGACGTCGTCGACGCTCTTGCCGCGGGCATCGACCGTCTCGTCCTGTTCGGGCCCCCCGGCACCGGCAAGACCTACGCGGGCCTCACCCTGGGCGACATCGGTGGTGGTGCCCATCGCCTCATCTGCAACGAGGACATGACCGCGGCCGACGTGACCGGACACTTCATGCCCACCGCCGACGGCACGTGGAAGTGGCTCGACGGCAGCGTCCTCAAAGCATGGGAGGGCGACGGCACGGCGGGTGGTCGCATCGTGGCCGACGAGATCGACCGCGCGTCCGGCGACGTGCTGTCGTTGTTGCTCAACATGTTCGACAACGCGGAGAGCGCGTCGTGGCGACACCCCGACAGCGGCGTGGTCCACCGTCCCCGTCCGGGCTTCAGCGTCATCATGACCACCAACGTCGAGGACATGCGCGATCTGCCCGTGGCGTTGAAGGACCGCTTTCCCGTGGCGATTTGCATCGATCGGCCGCATCCCGGCGCTCTGGCCCGACTGTCTCCGTATCTGCGCGCACCGGCGGCGGCCGCGGCGGCGGCCGACAAGGCCCGTCGCTTCAGTGTGCGCTCGTTCATGGCCTTCGATCGCCTGCGCGAGAGTGGCATGGGCCTGGAGCGCGCCGCGTTCCTGATCTTCGGCAATCACTCCAAGGACGTGCTCGACGCCATCCGCGTGGACGCCGTCAGCAAGCGACCCACGAAGAGGGCGTCATGACCGGTCGCCACATGGCGATGCCCGAGTGGCTCGAACGTGACGACCTGCCGGCCCGACCCTGGGTCGTCGAGGAGGGTGAGGCCCGTCGCGGTGAGGCCTTCACCAACCTCGTCACCCATCGCATGCGCGTGCCGCTGGGTTCCGACGAGACCTCGCGGTGCATCCGCGCCCACGAGCTGATGCACGCCAAGGTGAGCCCGGTGGAGGTGGTCGTTCCCGAGTCGTACTCGTACATCGACCGTGACACCGTGGTGGTGGCCGAGGAGTTCCGCGTCAACATGCTCACGGGCGTGGCGGGCTTCCCGGTGATGACCCACCTCGCCGACGGCAGCGAGCGTCGCACCGGAGAGCGAATGGCCGAGTCCTTCGACTGGAACGGCCTGGTCCACATGGTCGGGGCCACCTCGGGCACCAAGTCGTTCAACGACCTGTTGGCCGGAGTGCGCAAGGTGCGTCCCGAGTGGGTGCGTCCGATGCGCAAGCTCAACCTGGCCATCAAACGCCACTGGCGCGGTGCCACCGACAACGACACCAACCTCGATTTCGTCGCCTCCACCACCATGGTCGACGGCGTGCCCGAGGGTTGGCACTTCACGCTCGAGGTGGCCCGCATCCTGCATCGGGCCTTGCGCTCCACCGCCGAACTCGACGAGAACGACGTTCCCGACCTGTCGAGCATCGAGGACCCCGCCACCCTCGTGGAATCGCGTTGGGGTCGACTCATCGAGCTGCCGCTCGATCGGACACGTCGCGTCGACGGTCGTATCGGGCGACGCAAGCGGGCCAGCATCACGGGTCGCAACCCCCGCCACCTCGATCGCCTCCTCACCGATCCGGATCGACGGATCTTCGAGCGACGCGACCGCGGCAACGGCGGAGTGGTGCTGGTCGATCAGTCCGGTTCGATGCGACTCACCGACGACGACCTGTGGAAGATCATCGAGGCCGCGCCCGGCTGCGTGATCATCGGCTACAGCCACGCTCCCGGCACCGACGACAAACCCAACATCTGGGTGATCGCCGAGCGCGGACATGTCGCCGAACGCGTACCTGCCGGCAACCTCGGCAACGGCGTCGACGGTCCGGCGTTGCGTTTCGCCCTGAAGCGCCGTCGTAGCGGTGAGCCGCTCGTCTGGGTCTGCGACGGAGCGGTGACCGACGAACTCGACCGCTTCGACGACCGACTGGTCGACGAGTGCGCGACGTTGGTGGCCGTCAACGGCATCCATCAGGTTCCCGACGTCACCCACGCCGTGGCGGCACTGGCCCGCGCCGGACGCGGCGAGCCGTTGCGTGCGGCCGCCATCGGTGCCATCTCCTCCTCCGACGCCTGGAGGTCCCGCCTCCCCTGACCAGCCACCGAACCCGACCCGCACACAAACGACAGCTTGGAGCGTTATCCCCTACATGAGTCACCACACCGAGACCCCGTCCGTCACCTTCGCCATGACCCAACCCGAGTTCCATCTCCTGGCCACATTCATGGCGCCTCTGCGATTCGAGGAGAGTCTCGGTCAGTCCGTCTGGGTCGCAAGTCGCATGGACGGCGGGCGCACCTGGACCGCGCACGCCAACGGCACCACCTCGGTGGTCGAGATCGGCCCCGACCCGGCCATCACCGACGGCGAGGACAAGCTCTGGTCGTACCCCATTCCCGAGAATCTGCTCATCACCATCGGCAAGCTCTTCTTGTCGTTCGACGAGGTCGTCATCACCCTCTCGGAGGAGACCGCCACCATCGCCACCGACGAGATCTCCATCACCGTCGACCAGAACCCGCACGCCAAGGTGCCCGCGATTCCTCCCGGCAGCGAGTCCGTGTGCGTGGCCACCGTGGACGCCTCCAATCTGTGGGTTCTGCTCTCGGCGGCCCGCATGTGGCCGGCCGGTGGTGACGGCAACGGCATGAACCCTCCCATGGTGTGCGACTTCGACCTCGAGGGAAAGGTCGTGCGCTTCAGCGCGGACTGGTCCGCGATCGGACTCGGCGTGCACCACTTCTCCACGGTCGCCGAGTTCGGCCAGCTCACGCCCGGGGCGAAGCTTCCGCGTTTCAACTTCCCCCATTCGGCGGTTCTCGAGGTACTGCGTGACCCGGTCTCGGCGCACCGCATGCGGTCCGTCGCAATTCATGCCACCACCACCGGCGACGGATTCATCCTGCTCGAGGGAGAGAACTGGAAGCTCCACGTGCCCGCGCTCGCCAACGTGGACCACTGGGGACACGACCTCGACACCGTCATCGGTGGCATCGACTACGAATGGGCCAACAGCACGTTGGTGCACGTGCTCAGCCCCGAACTGATGCACGGTGTCATCGAATTGCGGGCGCTACCCACGGGCGATCGCACCGGCCCGTTCAAGTACCGCGTCAGTTACGAGGTGATGGACGATGTCATCCCCACCATCGATCTGTACAACGAGCTCAATTCCCTGAACGAGGGCGTGGCGGGATGTCGACTGGTGGTCGAGGGCAACCGCGTGGTGGCCATGTCCGATCTCACCCAGGAGAACTACGAACAACTCGAGAACCACGTGAGCGCGTTCGCGCGCAACGTCTCGGGGTTGTCACCACTCCTCGGGGCGCTCAACGGCAACCACTGAGCGGCTCAGGCCCGGATCGTCGGCAGCACCTTGGCCTCGAGGAGGTCCAGGCTTTCCTGGGCCAGCTCGGGCGGGATTCCCCCCATCAACGGATGCATGGTGAGCGAGCCGAACTTCTTGGCCAGCCCCACGCATTCGTCCGGTGTCACCACCGCGTAGACGCCACTGGCCTTCACATCCTCGAGGGTGTCGGTGTTGTGCACGTGCACCACCGATGACTGTCCGGGTCGCTGCCACTCTCCGTAACTGCGAGCCTCGTGCATGATGTAGGGCGCGAGGCGATTCCAATCGCGCTCCGGGTCCTCGGTGACGTGAATGAATCCGGGGGCATTGGCCGGCAACATCACGAAGCCCTTGAATCCGACCTTGTCGCATTCCTCGCGATACGCATCGGCCACGGCCGGATCGTTGTTGGCGGCCGAGAAGAAGCAATGCAGACGAGCGGCACGTCGAGCGGCGACCGGCGTCGATCCGCCCATCAACAACATCGGTCCGCCGGGAGTGTGCGGCA
>WLEG01000212.1 GCA_009704425.1 Actinomycetota bacterium
CTCGCGGTCGAGAGGCCGCGAGACCCGAAGGGGAAAGAACCATGTACATCGTTGCACTCTTCATCGTGATGGCGATCCTGCTGGAGGCGGTCATGACCGTCCTGCACTCGATCCTCAAGACAATCGGCCTCGGCGACACCGTGGGCAATCTCCCGATCATCGGAGCCAACCTGACCCTCATCATCTCCATCCTCATGGTCTGGCTGCTCGGCGACTGGGGCCACGTCCTCAGCGGCTGGGGCTGGCAGCACGAGGACGACTGGGTGAACATCGTGGCCAACGGCGCCATCATCGCCGGCATGATCCCGCTGAAGGACGCCGTGTTCGGCGCCATCCAGAAGGGGTTGCGGGCCTAGTCCCCTCCCGCGGATTCATCGACCTCGACGAACGGGGGTCGGCCCACCCGGGTCGGCCCCCGTTTCGCGTTTCCGAGCGCCTACGCGACGCGACAGATGTGACCCAACCGCGGGTCCACCGAGCCCGTCGACATTCTGTCGAACAGGGCTTTCACCGACTCGGGCCCCTCCGTCGCATCGAACCGCAACCACTCGTTACTCCAGCGGGCGAACTCCCGCCACGCGTCGCCCACCCGGGCGTCCAAACCGGCCTTGCCCCACTCCTTGCTACGCAGGGCGATCTGCGAGGGCGCGAAGAAGAACTCGGGCTTCGGGCCGGCCAACGGCGACCGGTCGTCACCGGTATCGACGTTCCAGTGGGTGCCACCCACGACCATGCTGTAAAGGAGATCGTCGTCGTAACGCCCGTGCACTCCGCGATTCACCGCGCGATCGCCGGCGATGTCGACGTACACCGCGGGTCCGTCGGGCAACGTCGTCTCCTCGCCGTACGTGACGACCCGGTCGTAGCAACCGAGGCTCTCCACGAACGAACGATTCGACGGTGAGGTCAAGCCGATCACGGTCACCCCGCTGCGTCGCTTCATCAGGAACGCGGCGCCGATCGACGTCTTGCTGGATGCACTCGAGATGACGGCCACCGAGGCACCGAAGAACTCGGGACGATCGGTTCCCTCGCTGGCGATGAAGTCGTCGATCATGAACGACGTCATGAACAACGGCCACAGCACCATCTGGTGGTTCTCCAGCTCGGGGAGGTGCGCCGGATCCTCGGCCACCATCACGTATCGGTTGTAGGCGGTGGCCATCGGCGCACGGTGCGCGGCCACGTCGATGAAACCGGTGTCGTCGGCCTTGCCCGGTGTCATCACCAAGGTGTTCGCCATCGGCAGATAGCCGTACACCCGCGAACCCACCGGAACGGCCTCGCACAGGCTTTCCGTGGCGACCGCGAACCCCCACACCGGGACCCGACCCCACGCTCGTCCGTCGTCGAAGGCGTCTCCCGACGGCACCGGGAAGAAGTCCCAGTAGCGCATGGCCTCCCCGAACACCGCGTAGGTGATGTTGTTGGATGTCAGCGCGAAGCTCTCGACGGTGAAGCGCACCTGACCCGGAGTCAGCGTCGCCTCGGGTCTCACGGCCACGCGACTCGTCGCCACGTCGTTGCGGACCACTTCGATGACGGTTTCCATTTCTTCCCCCTGTGTTGTTCGTTGTCTCCGACGTCGACCTCGACCCGCGGTCAATCCCGACGTTCGCGAGCCGCCGGCATCCAGTTCGGACCCGCGGTCTCGTCGATTCTCTTCAACAGCCTCTCCCCGACCGGTTCGACCAGGTTCAGGAACATCATGGTGTCCCGTTCGCCCAGGCTCCGCCATGCTCGTGCGCTCAACTCGTTCGTGCGTTCCTCGATCAGTTCGCGTACCGCCAGACCGGCGGCGTTGACCGCCCCACCCTCGGCGAGACCCCTGCTCTCGAGATCGGCGAACGCCTCGGTCAATGCGGCCTCGTCGGCCCCTCTGCTCTGGGCGATCCAGCCCCCATAGTTGAGGTGGGCGTCGTGCAGGATGCCCGCCTGCACGCGCGAGATGTCCTCGCTCGCGAGAATGGCGAAGTGCGTGTCCCCGCGCCATTCGCGAATGCAGTTCACCGCGAGCCACGCCGACACCACGGCGTCATCGAGACGCGGGGCCTGTCGATGCGCGGCGAAGCAGACCCGACCCGCTTCGGGAAGTTCGTCGACGACCGTCCACAACGCCGGACCCATGGCGGCCAATTCGTCGACGATCTCCGGAACGTGACGACGAAGTCCCTCACCCACCGCCGCGTTGCGGGCATCGAAGATGCGTTCCCACGTGGTGTGGGCCAGAGCGGTCTCGATGGCGAACTTCAGGAAGCCGGGATGGATGGAATAGAAGGCGGCGGCAACCGGCTGCGGCCCGGCCGGCAACAGTGGGGCCGCGCGACTGGCCGCGTAGTAGCCGAGGCCGTTCGGCACTCCGAGTTCGGTGTACAACTCGATCGCTCTCGGATCCCAGTAGATCCAACCGATCAAGCGATGCGACGCCAAGGACGCCCGCGCCGTCAGTTCCGTCCAGTCCGTCACGCTGACCTCTCCCCCGGTGATCTTGTTCTGACACTATCACTGACAGTTATAGTGGGCGACCATGAGCACGCACAGAATCCTCCGCTACATCGTCTGGGCCTGGGCCGGATCGCTCCTGATGTCCTGTTCGTCGAATGACCCCTCGGGTGTCGCTTCGTCCGACGCGGCGCCGAGGGCCACCGACGTGGTCGCCACCACGACCGTACCCTCCGAAGCCGCGACCACCACGACCATTGCCAGCGGGTTCCCGATGGAGCGTGGAAGCCGGTACTGCGAATTGCTGTTCGTCCGGGCCTCGGACTCGGGCATTCAGGCCACGGTCTACGGCACCCAGGGCCTCGGCTACTGCCCCGAAGCGGATTGGGAGGCCATCGACACGGCCCCGTTGGCCGCCGAGATGGAAGCGCTGTTCGTCTTCCGCAACGGTCCGCGCGTGTGGCTGGTGGACGCGGTCAGCAAGAACGACATCGATGCGTCCGAACGACGCACCTTCGGGAATCTCGAGATGAACCGTCTCGCCGTCGTCGACATCGCCGACCCCTCCTCCGTGGGTCGCCCGTACACGTGGCAGGAGGTCGACCGGCGAAGCGTGTTCACGTTTGCCGCGGGCTCGACGGAGTTCTTCCTCACCGATACCGAGGGCAATCGATTCGTGATGCAGGCGTTCAGTCAACAGACGGATCCGACCATCGACGAGGCGTCGCTGTCCTCGCTCGGGGATCGACTGTCGTTGCCCGACGGCTGGACGTATTCGGTCGAGGTGATCGACGAGGACCTCGTCATCGACACCGTGACCACGAAGGCCCGCGTGCTGCAGGACGAGTTCATGAACAGCTATTCGTGGATCCCGGAGCCGTGACACATCGTCTCGGTAACTTGGCACGCATGATCCGTCGTGCAGTTCGTAGTGTTCTCGTCGCGTCTTTGGTGGTGACCGCCGCCTGCGGCGGTGACGCTCCCGGAGACAGACCGTCGAACTCCGAACCGGATTCGTCGTCGGTCACCACGACGCCCGAATCCACTACGTCCTCATCACCCGACACCACCGTGGGCGAGGATTCCGTCCCCGACACCATGGCGGCGACACCCGCAACGTCGGCCACCACCAAGGCTCCCGGCACCACGCGCGCACCCGGTTCCAACGCCGCACCGACCCCGACCAGTGCGCCGACCACCACCGTGGCCGAGTTGCCCGGAGGAATCGACGTTTCCGCCACCTCGAACTCGGTCCTGATCCTGAGCGACGGCGCCGGGCCGTTGCGCATTCGGTCGATCACCGAGACCACCGGCAACGGCATCACCCTCGACTATTCGCTGTGCGCCACCACGATGCCGTCCGGCAACGTGTGCATCGTGTACCTCCGCACGAACGGGCTCCCCTCGGGAACCACGGTGACGGGACGAGTTCGCGTGGAGTCCAACGATCCGGCCTCGCCTCACGTCGTCGACGTGTCCGTCACGGTGCCCTGACGAAAACTGCGGCCTGACCAGAACGACGCCCGGAACGGGCCGGTCAACATCTTGTGGAGCTAAAGGGAATTGAACCCTTGACCTCTTCCATGCCATGGAAGCGCTCTGCCAACTGAGCTATAGCCCCGAAACGGGATGACGAAACGATACCGTCCCCGCGCC
>WLEG01000213.1 GCA_009704425.1 Actinomycetota bacterium
CCCGCCGGCGTCGTGTCGTTGGTCAACAAGTCCACATTCTGAGTCGCACCCACCACACCCGACGTCGAGTTCGCCACCGCCACCGACTCACCCGGCGGCGTCACCGTCGGCGTGATCGTCGAACTGGCCACCTGACTCAACGAATCCTGCACCACGTAACGAACCGGAACCGTCGCCACCCCCGTGAACGTCGACACCGGATCGAACGTCACCACCCCGGTCGCCGTGTCCAACGTGTACACACCATCGGCCGTCGTCACGCTCGAAGCCGAACAGTTAGTCGTCGTGAACGGAGACGTCGCCGACGTCGGACACAAACGCACACTCGATGCCACCACCGTCGCACCCGAACCCGCCGTGTCATTACCCGCTGGCGTGTATGCCTGGTTCGTGTCGAACGCCCCCGTCTGCGCGTCGGCCACCGCCGTCGGCGGCGGCACCACACTCGGCGTGATCGTGGCCGATGCTGTTCCCGAGCCATCAGAAACCTGGTATCTCACGGCCGTCGCCTGCCCGGCGAAGGCAGTGGTGCACGGTGGGCTCATGGCCGGGGTGTTCGAACCACTGCACGGCGTGAAGGTCACGACACCCGAGGCATTCACCGCGTACTTCCCTTGGCCCTCAACGACCAAACCAGACGACGCCGAACCCAACGTGCAGTTCGGAGCCACCTCGGTCGCGGAACACAATTTCACCGTCGAGATCGACAGCGTCCGACCCGTGCCCGGCGCGTCGTTCGCCAGGACGTCGATGGACTGCGTCGCCCCGTGGACGCCCGTGGACGTGTCGTTCGATGCGCTCACCGACAACGAAAAGAGGCCGTTCACGACTGCGTTCGTCCCCACGGCCACCGTTGCCACGTTCGACCTCGCCACACCCGCCGACGCAGCGGTCGTGCCGGCGGACGTACCTGCGGCTCCAGAAACGACCGTCGCGCTCGCCACGACGTTCGGAGCCGACGACGGAAACGCCACCTTGTATGCACCGGGGAGAAGGTGACCGAAGGAGTAATTCCCCGATGCGTCGGTTGTCGCCGTGACCGGAGATCCATCGACCGTCACCGCGGCACCCGTCGAGTCCAACAACGACACCGTCACGCCCGGCACAGCGGTTCCAGCCGAACCCAAGGACGCGTCGCCGGTTCGACCGGACAATGTGCCGCCACACTGTGGGCCCGTGGGCGCGGTGATCGTCACCACCGTCGACGCCGGATTCAACGACGCCGTGTTGTTCGAGGAATCAGTCGCCGTTCCCGACGCATTTGCCGACATGGACGACGACGACAAACCCACGATCGGACCGGAACCACTCGGACACGCGACGAGTGTTGTCGGCGTCAAACACAATTGAGGTGCATCTCCGACCACGCGAATGCGTGCGGTCGCATTCGACACTCCGGATGCACCACGGATGTCAACCACGAAATTGGGATTTTGGCCCGTGGTCGCAACAGCGAGAGTGGACAGATCGACCGGTGTACCGGCGACCATCGGCACATCGGTCCAGCCCACGACGTTGGTCCCCGAGCTGCTCTGAACGGTCAGGGTGGCGTTCGTGAAGCCCGAGGTTGGCGAGACGAGGGTGAATGAGGCCCACTCCGCGACCGACGATGTGGCCGAACAACCCATCCGGGGCACGGCGGTCGCGCCCGCGAACGTCGCCCGACTGGGGGCAATGGCACTGCAACCCAACTCACCGGTCAGGATGTTCACCGTCTTGAAGACCGGATTGGAATGCTGGGTGATCCACAAGCAGTTCGGAATGGCCGGATCCGGCGTCACCGTGTAGTTCACGTAATTCTTGTTCGTCGCCGACGAGAGGTTGGCGACGTCATCGTTGCAGCGACCTCCCGCACCACCGAATGCCGCGGCGTCGAAACAAATGACCTCTGCCTTGGTGTAGGTGGGGGTTGGATCCTGCCAACGAGCATTGCCGTAGTAAACCCGTGAACCGATTTGGGTGGGCACACCATAAGCGTAAGTCGCGGTCGCGTTGGCAACATTTGCCCAGTTTGGGAAGTTGTAGTCCGACGCAAAACGTTGAGCACCATCAGCCTCCCAACACTTATGGGTTGTGTCGAGGCGGTAGTAACACACCGCTCGTACTGAACCGTTTACTGAAGGAATCGGCACGAACTTGCCGAACTGCAGGGTTTGTGACGAATAAGTATCGTCCGAGGAGAAACCAGGACATTTTGCACCAGTAGATATCAATACGCATGTCACGCGCTCTTGATATGGCGTCACATTCATGTTTGCCACGGACACAAAGAGTCGATCACCCCATTGATAGATGTTCGAACCGTCTGCGGGTTGACTACCCGGACCGGGCAACCCGGGATCGATGGTCGGCGTCGAACAGGCCGCCCGAGTCGCGGTGTCGACGCAGTAGACCATCGCCGATCCCGATGTGGTGTCGAGTGCGTAGAGCTTCGTCTCGGCCGTCTGCCCCAGGACGGAAGCTCCGGTGAACCAATCGAAACGACTGCCCGCTTTCAGGGTGAGCAAAGCCGAGGAACCACCAGCGAAGCACCTCGAGGGGCTTCCCCCACCCACCACGTTCGATGAGTTTGCCAATACGGCCGAGAGATCGACGCAATACAATCCGTCGTTACCGCCCAACCACGCGGTCGAACCGACCACGACTCCCAATGAGGCTTCACCCGTGGTCCCACCGAACCTGTACGGGAAACCCGCGCACCGAGAACCCGTCAGAACGACGTAGCAATCGAAGTTGTTGTTCCCCGAGCTCGAATGGTGATACAGGTTGAACACCCGGGTCCGACCCGCATCGAAAAAGACCTTGAACCCGTCCAAACCCACCGCACTCGCCGGCAGCGTGGTCGGTGTCTGGGAAACGCTGCCACCGCTGACCGTGGACTGCGCGATCTGCCTTCCCGAGTTCGCTCCTTGCGAGTCGATCGCCCCGGTGGCCTTCACTGCCCTCACCGCGGCCCACGCAGCCGCATTCGACGGAGTCGTCGCCGAGAAGTTCGCCGGGGCGGCGCAATCGGTCGCCGTACCGCTGCAATAACTGAGTGTCCAGCCAGCCGGATACGTGATGTCAGCCGACGATGTGAGCTTCACCTTGGTCGGGTCGATGGTCTGCACGATCTCCTGAGTGACCGTTCCCGCATCGGAGACCGGCATGCCCGCCGTGAGCGTCACCTGAGCACCCGGAGCGACCGTGGCGCTGCTGCTCGTCAAGGTGACGGCCCCGCCGGTGGCGTCGGCGACGTCGATCGGCATGCTCAACGAAGCCGTGAACATCGCGATGGCCGTCAAAACACGGCCGAGTACCCCTTGTCGACGACGCACATCGCGAAAATAGGTGCAACGACCGGCATCTTCCAAGGAAGATACGTGGAAAAACTTTTTTCCATCGACAACGCGGAGGACACGCGTCAGAGGCGTGGCGGATCGACCTCGATGCGCAACTTCGCATTGGCGGGACGCTCGGTGTCGGCGATCGCGTTCGCCAACGACGTCGAGTCCGCGGCGCGCACCAACCATCGGTCGCGATGCGCCACCACCGAAATGCCGGACCGCGACCGCAGATCGTCGGCGAACCGTTCGGCGCCGTCGCCGTCGACGATGGCCAGGGCCGAGAACGGTGGCAACGACAAGGCCATGCGGCGAGCGACCTCGGCGTCGCTGGCGATGGCCGGTGAACCCGCCACCGCCGCGCGCACCACCTCGTGATCGGACATGGTGGTCTGCACGAGCAGTCGACCTCCACCACGACGTTTGCCCAACAGACGAGCGGCGCGCGACAACAGCGCCATCGCCTGTTCGGCGGCGCGATAACGAGGGGCCAATAGTTCGCTGTCGAAGTCGAGGAACGCCACCACGTCGATACGCCGAACGCGGTGCAACACGGCCTCGGTGCCCACGAACACGTCGGCCGCGGAATCATCGACGACGTCGGAGTCCTTGTTGGCCACCACCGACACCACGTCGCGTTGAGCAGCGGCCTCCAACTCGTCACGCAGACGCGACACCCCCGGCCGCAAACGGGCCAACACGCCCGAACCGCACGACGCGCACACGCGCGGACGCGTGGCGCCACACGAACCACAGTCCAGTCGTCCGACCTCG
>WLEG01000214.1 GCA_009704425.1 Actinomycetota bacterium
CGAGCTGAGAGATGATCGGCCTCGTCGCGTCGATCGTGCTCGGGGCGTTGATGTGCGTCGCGGGTGGGTCCAAGGTGATCCTGGGTGATCGCTGGCCCGCCGAGGCGCGCGAGATGGGTGCACCCGCATGGGTGTCGCCGATCGTGCCGTGGTTCGAGATCGCTCTCGGGGCGGCCCTGATCGCACAGTTGTGGCGCGCACCGATGGCGATCGTGGCGCTACTGACGTTGCAGGTATTCACACTGTTGTTGTTGGCGAACCTGGGACGAGGTCATCGTCCGGTGTGCGCCTGTTTCGGTTCGTGGAGCGCCAAGCCCATCGGCACCGGTCACGTGGTGCGCAACGTGGCGATGATGGTGCTCGCGGTGGTCGCCCTACTGGTTCGTTGAACCGTTCGCCGGGGCGCCGCCCGTGACGGCACCGAGGGCGATCAAGAGGAACGCGCTGATGGTCGCCTCCTCGCGCCAGCGGTCGTAGCGACCACTCGGGCCGCCGTGGCCGGCGCCCATCTCGGTGCGCAACAACAACGGCGCGTCGTTCGTGCGCAGTTGTCGGATGCGCGCGATCCACTTCGCCGGTTCGTGGTACGCGACGCGCGGATCGTTCAGACCGGCGGTGGCGAAGATCGCCGGGTAGGGACGCGCGTCGAGATTGTCGTAGGGCGAGTACGACGCCATGTACGACGCGAACGGCTCGGATCGGGGGTCGCCCCATTCCTCCCACTCGGTGACGGTCAAGGGCAGCGTCGGATCACTCATCGTGGACAC
The DNA here is from genome assembly GCA_009704425.1 of Actinomycetota bacterium. GTDB lineage: Bacteria > Actinomycetota > Acidimicrobiia > Acidimicrobiales > Ilumatobacteraceae > Casp-actino8. The sequence goes on from WLEG01000214.1 coordinate 768, forward strand.
CACGTCGACGAAGGGAACCTCGGCCACCGCGGCGGCCCACAGATCGGGGGCGGCGTTGATGCACGCGCCCACCATCAGTCCGCCCGCACTGCCACCGCGCACGGCCAAGCGATCGGCCGCCGCCCACCCCTTGGCCACCACGTCGCGGGCCACGGCGTTCACGTCGGCGAAGGTGTTGGCCTTGTTGAGCAACTTGCCGTCGAGGTACCACTGGCGACCCATCTCCCCGCCTCCGCGTGGGTGTGCCAGCACCCACGTGAAGCCGCGATCGACCAGACCCAGGCGGGCCACGCTGAACCACGGGGGCATGGACGCCTCGTAACTGCCGTAGGCGTACACCAGACACGGCGCGGACGCGTCGTTCGGGGCGCCCTTCAGGCGCACCACGTCGTAGGGAACCGCGGTGCCGTCCGCGGAGGTGGCCCACGCCCGCACCGTCTCGTAGCGCGAGAGGTCCACGTTCGGGGTGGGAGCGGTCTTGAGCACCGTGCGCACGCCCGTGGTGAGGTCCTGTTCCAACAGGGTCGCCGGTGTCACCATGCTCTCGGTCGAGAAGCGCACGGAGGTGGTGTTCCACTCGGGGTTGCTGTCGAGATCGCAATCGTGCGGCTCGTCGCCGATGACGATCGGTGTGAACGAACCGTCGCGGCGCATCACGCGCAGTCGTGGCTGGGCCCGGTGCCATTCGTGGATCACCAGGTGCGACGCGAAACAGTCGACACGGGTGACGCGTCGACCGGGTTCGTGTTCGACCAGTGGTTCCCATCGCGCGGGCTCGGATTCGGGCGCCGTCATCACGCGGAAGTCGACGGCGTCGAGGTTGGTCAGCACGACGAAGCGATCGCCCCAGTGATCGACGTGGTATTCGAGGTCGTCGCGACGCGGCACCACGCACACCGGTGCGGCGGTCGGGTCGTCGGCGGGGATCAACCACGACTCGCTCGACGTCTTGGAGTCGGAGTCGATGATGATCCACTTGCCACTGCGGCAGAGATCGATGCCCACGTAGAAGCGCTCGTCGGGCTCGTGGAACACCTGCGCGTCGGCGGACTGCGGATCGCCGAGTCGGTGACGCCAGACGGTGCACGGCCGTTCCTGTTCGTCGTAGGTGACGTAGAACAAGTGCGTCGAGTCCGCGCTCCAGGCGGTGCCCGCCCACGAGGTGTCCTCGAGGCGGTCGGCGAGATCGTGGCCGGTGTCCAGATCGCGGATGCGCAGATCGAAGTGCTCGCTGCCGTCGGTGTCGAGGCTCCACGCCAACAGACGCGCGTCCGAGCTGATGTCGAACGCACCGAGCGAGAAGTACTCGTATCCCGCGGCTTCGGTGTTCTCGTCGAGAAGAACCGTCTCGTCGGTGAGGCGACCGTCGGGACCACGTTCGCGTCCGCGGCAGTGAATGGGGTACTCGCGACCCTCCTCGGTGCGCGTGACGTACCACCAGCCGTCCTTGAACGTGGGAACCGATTGGTCGGTTTCCTGGATGCGCGACTTGATCTCGGCGAACAGCGTGTCCACCAAACCGGTGTGGGGCGCGAACCATTGGTCCGTGTGGGCGTTCTCGGCGTTCAGGTACGCGATGGTGTCGGGGTCGTCGCGGTTGGCCAGCCAGTGGAAATCGTCGGGGGTGTCGCCGGTGGGGCGGTGGTGCACGTGGGCGACGCGTTTGGCCGAGGGTGCGGACATCGAGCAGAGGGTACGACCGTTCCGGGTGTGTCCGGTACGTCATGCCCGGCGGATGTGCCATGTGAACGGGGGTCCGCCTCGGCATGGGGGCGGGGGAGGGCGTTAGCGTCTCGCCGGTGCGCGTGTGGATCGATCAGGACCTGTGTACCGGCGACGGCCTGTGCCTCGACCATTGTCCCGACGTCTTCGTGCAGCTGGAGGACGGCATCGCCTACGTGGCCGAGGCCGGTCAGGCACTGAACGATCCCGGTGGGGCCGGAAGCTTGGCCTGGGTGCCGGTGAAGAACTATCAAGCCGTGGTCGACGCCGCCGAGGCCTGCCCCGGCGAGTGCATCTTCATCGAGATGCCCGCGGTGGCCGCCGGCGAGCTACGCGCCAGCGCCTGAGCGAATATCCCGCCCCGACCAGCCGGAACCCGCCGGGTAATTGTTACTATGGCGGTAGTGGAAATTCCGCCCCACCCCCGGGGTCGGCGTTCTGACACTTGGGAGCCACGGTGACCTCTTTCGATCTCGACCTCAGCAAGTACTCGCTCGGTTGGAGCGACGACGTCGAATACGCGTTCAAGCCCGAGAAGGGTCTGAGCAAGCCCGTCGTCGACCAGATCTCGTGGTGGAAGGGCGAGCCCAAGTGGATGACGCAGTTCCGCGAGCGCAGCCTGCGCCTGTTCGAGAAGAAGCCCATGGCGCCGTGGTTCGCGCAGAACATGCCCGACATCGATTTCCAGGACATCTTCTATTACCTGCGTCCGGCCACCGACCAGGTGGACGACTGGGACGATCTGCCCGAGCAGATGAAGGCCACCTACGAGAAGTTGGGAATCCCCGAGGCCGAGCGCAAGTACCTCGCCGGCGTGACCGCGCAGTACGAGTCCGAGGTCGTGTTCCACCGCAATCGCGAGGACCTCGAAGCGCAGGGAATCCTGTTCTGCGACATGGACACCGCGTTGCGCGAATACCCCGAGTTGGTGAAGAAGTACTTCGGCACCGTCATCCCGCCCGGAGACAACAAGTTCTCGGCGCTCAACAGCGCGGTGTGGTCGGGTGGGTCGTTCATCTACGTGCCGCCCGGCGTGGAATGCGAGATGCCGTTGCAGGCGTACTTCCGCATCAACAGCGAGAACGCCGGACAGTTCGAGCGCACCCTCATCATCGCCGACGAGGGCTCGAAGGTTCACTACATCGAGGGTTGCTCGGCGCCGGTGTACACCAACGACTCGCTGCACAGCGCGGTGGTCGAGATCGTCGTGAAGCCCAGCGCCCGCGTCACCTACACCACCATCCAGAACTGGTCGCCCAACGTGTACAACCTCGTCACCAAGCGCGCGCGCGTGGAGGCCGAGGGACACATGGAATGGATCGACGGCAACATCGGTTCCAAGCTCACCATGAAGTACCCGAGCGTCTACCTGGTGGGCCCGAAGGCCACCGGCGAGGTGTTGAGCGTGGCGTACGCCGGAGCGGGCCAGCACCAGGACGCCGGCGCCAAGATGGTGCACGCGGCGCCCGAGACCACGTCGAAGATCGTGTCCAAGTCCATCAGCAAGGACGGTGGCATCACCACCTATCGCGGACTGGTGCGCGTCGACGAGGGTGCCTATGGCTGCAA
>WLEG01000215.1 GCA_009704425.1 Actinomycetota bacterium
GTTTCGGGAACATCCCCGAGGGAACACCCGAACCCACGTCGTGGCCCCTGCAGAACGCCACCCTGTATTCACTGGGATTCGCCTTGCTGTTGATCGTGATCTTCGCGCCCATCGCCACGCGCCTGTACCAGCGCACCGGCAAACGCTGACCTCGAACCCCTCCCGGTCCCCCGCCCTTCCCTCTCTCCGCCCTTCCCTCTCCCCAGAGGGTCAGCCTCGGCCACGGGAAGCCCCGCTCTGTTCGGAAATCTCCGTCAGGATTTGTCCTGCTCTGTGATTCATGTTATTATTAGCATGCTTTATAGAACAGGAGACGCGATGCACTACCAGATGAACTTCCGGTCGAAACTCGAAGAATCCGCTCTCGACGCCCTCATCCGTGAACTCCAACGGCGTGGCCCGTTCGCCGAGGTCGGGCCCGTGCGGATCGGACCGAGCGCATGGTCCATTGAGCTCGTTCCCCGGAGTCCGGGTGTCGTCGTGGGATACGCGAGCGTCGCCGAGTTCCAGTCGAGGGCCTGTCGCCACGTCGAGATCGACAACGTCTCCCGGGTGGACCCCTCCCTGCAAGCCGCATCCTCGTGGTGACGGGCCATCTCCGAAATCGCAACAACGAAAGGAAAGACAAGACATGACACGACACAAAGTGACCCTCATCCCCGGCGACGGAATCGGACCGGAATGCGTCGCGACGACGGTGGACATCATCAACGCCACCGGAGTGGAGATCGACTGGATCGAACGTCACGCGGGCGAGCGGGTGTTCGCTCAGGGAATCGCCTCCGGGGTTCCTCAGGACACGATCGACTCGATCAACGAGACCCGCGTGGTGCTCAAGGGTCCGCTCGGTACACCGGTCGGCTTCGGTGAGAAGTCCGCGAACGTGACGTTGCGCAAGTTGTTCGAGACCTTCGCCAACATTCGACCGGTTCGGGAGCTCCCCGGTGTCTCGACGCCGTACTCCGGTCGCAACATCGACTTGGTCGTCGTCCGCGAGAACGTCGAGGATCTCTACGCGGGCATCGAGCACATGCAAACCCCCGACGTGGCCCAGTGTCTCAAGCTCATCAGCGCCAAGGGGTCGGAGAAGATCATCCGTACCGCCTTCGAATTCGCCCGTTCGGAGGGCCGAAAGTCCGTCGCCTGCGCGACCAAGTCCAACATCATGAAGCTCACCGAGGGTGAGGTGAAGCGAACCTTCGAGAGGATCGCACCCGAGTATCCGGACATCGAGTCGTGGCACGTGATCATCGACAACTGCGCCCATCAGTTGGTCAAGAAGCCCGAACAGTTCGACGTGATCGTCACGACGAACATGAACGGCGACATCATCAGCGATCTCACGTCGGCCCTGGTGGGTGGCCTCGGATTCGCCCCGTCGTCGAATCTCGGACAGGGCATCGCCATCTTCGAAGCGGTTCACGGTTCCGCCCCGAAGTACGCGGGCAAGAACGTGATCAACCCGACGGCCGTCCTGCTGAGCGGTGTGATGATGCTGAAGCATCTCGGAGAGTTCGAGGCCGCCACCGACATCGAACATGCCGTTCTGGTGACGCTGCTCGACGGCAAGTTGACCGGTGACGTCGTCGGGTACGACCGTGGTGTGTCGACGAGTGACTTCGGTCGATCGATCATCGGCAATCTCGGGAAGCGGGCCGCTGGCTGGACGGTTCGCGAGGCCAAGCCCATTCGCATGCCGAACATCAGCAGGGACCAGCAGTTCCGTGTTCCGAACTCGAAGGAGGTTCTCGGTAGCGACATCTTCCTCGAGAGCCCGCTCCCGCCCTCCGAACTGGGGCCCTCCCTCGAGACGATCTCCGCCGACTCGACTCTCAAGCTCAAGATGATCTCGAATCGCGGCACCAAGGTGTACCCGGACGGCAACCCCAACATCGACTGCGTGAGTCATCATCGTTGCCGGTTCATCTCCCGGACCGGCCAGCCGATTCCCTTCGCCGACGCGCTCACGCTCGCCCAGAAGATCAACGCGAAACACGAGGTCTGCCACATCGAACGGCTCATCCGAATCGACGGGGCCGACGGTTTCACCAAGGCTCAGGGCGAAGACTGATCTCATGTCGTCTCGGGCGCACTCCCGATACCTCGGTCGGAGAGCCTGTCTCGCGACACTGCACGACAAGCTCGACCTGATCGCACCCGCGATGGAATCGCACCTCGGTTTGGAGGTTTTCGTCGAGGGAGTCGACACGGATCGATTCGGTACGTTCTCGGGTGAGGTTCCCCGGCCGAGGAGTGCGTACGAGACGGCTCTGATCAAGGCGAGGGCCGGAATGGTCGCTTCCGATGCGAGGTTCGGGCTCGCATCGGAAGGATCCATCGGAACGAACAGCTTCTTCCCGCTCGTCTCCGACGTCGAGTTCGTCGTCTTCATCGACGACGAGGAGGGCTTCGAGGTGGCCGAACAAGCCACGAGTTTCGACATCGTCGCCCATCGGTGGGTGGTCGACGACCTCCGTACGGACGGCGATCAACTGCATCGGGCGGGCTTCCCGTCCCACGGGTTGATCGTTCACCCCGAGGACTCCTCGCTGCCGGTTTTCAAGGGCATCCACGATCTCGACGAATTGGAATCGGCGGTCAGAACCTGCCGGTCGTCGGGGTCGGCCCAGGTCGTGATCGAATCGGACTTGCGTGCCAATCACTGCCCCTCTCGTCGCCCGACGATTCGACGGGCCGCGGAACGTCTCGCCGAACGGCTCACGAAGCACTGCCCCTCCTGTGAGTGCCCGGGTTGGGGACCCGTGGACGAGGTGCGGGGACGCAAGTGTGCCGAATGCCGTTGGCCCACGAACGAGCGACTGGCGCTCGTCATGGGGTGCTGTCGATGCGACCTTCGTCGCACCGATCAGGTCACGACCGAGCCCGGCGATCCGTCCCGTTGCCCTCGTTGCAATCCGTGAAGGTGAGGCTCTGACGTGAGCACCAACGAGACCCCCGAATCCGTCGCCGTCGAACTCGGTCGTCTGAACTCGGCGCTGCGCGAGGTGCTCGCCGAACTCGGACTCGCATCCTCCCCTCGTGAGTCCCAGCTGGACCGAGTGCTCGTCGTGAGACGCGACGAGCACGGAAGAATGGAGTCGGTCGCACCGGGTTCCGTGGCGATGAGTCCGGAGGAATCCAAAGACCTCAATCGCTTCTGCAGAATGATCGTCGCGGGTGCGAATCTGACGGGACGAGTCTCGCTCCGTGTTCGCTTGGAGACATCGGGGCCGGTCTTCGTGCGACTGTGGGTGGACGAATGACACACGTTCTCACGACCATGGGACAGGTGCTCGTGCTGGTGGCGCTGAAACCGGATTCCCGCGTCCGTGACATCGCGGCCCAGGTGGACGTCACGGACCGCACCGTTCTCTTGGTGCTGTCGCAATTGGTCGAGGCCGGCCTGATCACCGTCCGTCGCCGAGGCCGCCGCAACCATTACCTGGTCTCTCCGAAGGGGGAGGTGGTGATCGGACAGCACGCGGTCGCCCTCGCCGACATCGTCGCGTTGTTCGAGAAGAGTTCGCGGCCCACCTCACCCTCCTGAAATCCGGCCCTTCGAATCGCTCCCCTGCGCGGTCGGACCCGCGCGAGTAGGGTTGGGCGGTGCCGCGAAGCCTCACCGATACGTCTCGACGCGTCGCCACGACGTTGCTCGGATCACCGGCCGACTGGCGCCTCGCCAAGCCACGGATACCACACTCGCCGCGCGTCGACTCGACGCTCGTCGGTCCCGTCATCGCGATCGTCACCATCCTCGTGGGCTGGTTCGCCTTCACCGACACCGTCGGCGACGGCAACGCGTCCTTCGCCCTGTTCATCGGTTCCGTCTCCATCCTGATGATGGCCTGGAGCAACCTCCTCTCCACCCGCGCCCGTCCCGTGGAGCGACTGTTCGGGGGCGTCGATCGCATGTACGCGTGGCACAGGTGGTTCGGGGCACTGTCGGTGGGTGCCATGTGGCTGCACATGGAGATGGTCGACGACGTGAAGGGCATCCGCGGCGCGTCCCGCGACATCGCGGATGCGGCCGAGGATCTGGCCGAAACCGGCTCGA
>WLEG01000216.1 GCA_009704425.1 Actinomycetota bacterium
GGTCGGGGTGTTCAAGGACGAGTTGCCCGACCGCATCTTCGACGTGGTGACCCGGTCGGGTGTGAAGGCCGTGCAGTTGCACGGGCAGGAGCCCGCCAGCACCGTGGCGGCGGTGTCCGAAACCGTGCGATGGGTGATCAAATCGGTCGTGGCCGGAACTCGCGAGGCGCGCATCGCCAATCAGTTCGGCACGGATCTGGTGCTCGTCGACGCGCCTCAACCGGGCTCGGGCAAGGTGTTCGACTGGTCCTTGGTGGACCAAATCCCGTCCGGAGTTCGATTGATCCTGGCCGGTGGTCTCACCCCGGAGAACGTGGCGTCGGCGGTGGAATACGTCAACCCGTGGGGCGTCGACGTGTCGTCGGGCGTGGAGGCATCCCCCGGCCGCAAGGACGCCCTCAAAGTGAAGCGGTTCATCGAGAACGCCCGGGCCGCGGCCCCGGCCGAGTTCGAGGGCGGCGACGATTTCCCCTACGACTGGGCGGACGAATAACACACCCCCGGTGCCATAACGACTGTGCCGTTTCGGTCCGATGGTGCGAACATGGTCGGGTGCGCAACGCGCGTACCGCAGGTCCACGGAGAGTCCATGAGCCCCACACCCTCGATCATGTCTCAGCCGTCCGCAACCGGCCGCTTCGGTGAGTTCGGCGGACGATTCGTCCCCGAGACCCTGGTGCCGGCGTGTCAGGAATTGGAAGCCGCGTTCACCGAGGCGTGGGCGGACCCGCTGTTCCGTGGTGAGCTGGATGCGATCCTGAAGGAGTACGCCGGCCGTCCGTCGATCCTCACCGAGTGTCATCAACTCGGCGCACGTCTGGGAATTCGACTCATCTTGAAGCGTGAGGATCTCAACCACACCGGCTCGCACAAGATCAACAACGTTCTCGGGCAGACGCTGTTGGCCAAGCGCATGGGAAAGAAGCGCATCGTCGCGGAAACGGGCGCGGGTCAGCACGGCGTGGCCTCGGCCACCGCGGCGGCCCTGATGGGTCTGGAGTGCAAGGTGTACATGGGGGCCGTCGACGTGGAGCGTCAGGCCTTGAACGTCTTCCGCATGAAATTGCTCGGCGCCGAAGTGGAAGCCGTTCATTCGGGCAGTCGCACGTTGAAGGACGCGGTCAACGAGGCCATGCGCGACTGGGTGGCGTCGGTGGAGAGCACGCATTACTGCCTCGGTTCGGTGATGGGCCCCCATCCGTACCCGTGGATGGTGCGGGAGTTCCATCGGGTGATCGGTGACGAGGCCTTCGCCCAGTGTCAGGACCGCATCGGGGACGTTCCCGACGTCGTGGTCGCCTGCGTCGGTGGGGGATCGAACGCCATCGGCATCTTCTCGGGTTTCGTGGACACCCGGGCGCGGTTGGTCGGTGTCGAACCCGCCGGTGGCGCGGCCGTCGGACGGGGGCAGCCCGGTGTGGTCCACGGCATGCGCAGTTACCTCATGCAGGACGAGTACGGACAGGTACTCGAAGCGCATTCGGTGTCGGCCGGTCTCGACTATCCGGGCGTCGGCCCCGAGCACTCGTATCTGGCGTCGATCGGGCGAGCCGAGTATCCGACCGTCACCGATGCCGAGGTCATCGAGGCCTTCCAACTGATGGCCCGCACCGAAGGCATCATTCCCGCGCTGGAATGCGCGCACGCCGTCGCGTGGATCACCCGTGAGGCGCCGAAGATGCAGGGTCAGACGATTCTCATGAACCTCTCCGGTCGTGGGGACAAGGACGTCGGTCAGATGATGGAGATCCTGGGCTGATGTCGGGTTTCGATCGTCTGGAGACCCGCTTGCGGGCGTCGCGGGATGCCGGGCGGAAACTGCTCGTTCCGTATCTCACCGGAGGCCTGCCCGGCTGGACCGACGGCGTTCGCGCCGCGGCCGCCAACGGCGCCGACGTGATCGAGATCGGCTTGCCGTTCTCGGATCCGGTGATGGACGGTCCGGTCATCCAGGAGGCCTCGCAGCGGGCACTGGACGCCGGGGCGACACCGATGACGATCCTGGAAGAGGCGCGAGCCCTCGATGTGGACGTGCCCTTGGTCGTGATGTGTTACTACAACACCATCCATCATCCGGGACATCAGCGCTTCGCGTCGATGTTGGAGTCGGCCGGTGTGTGGGGAGCGATCGTGCCCGACCTTCCGCTGGAGGAGGCGGGCCCGTGGTGTGCCGAGGCCGATGCCCACGGATTGTCCACGATCATGTTGGCGGCCCCGACCGCGCCCGACGCGCGCTTGCCCCTCATCTGTGCGCGTGCTCGTGGTTTCGTGTATTCCGTCGGATTGCTCGGGGTCACGGGGGAGCGCACCACGTTGGCCAGCACCGCGACGGAGTTGGCACGCCGACTGAAAGCCGTCACCGACGTCCCGGTGATCGTCGGTGTGGGTGTGTCGAACGCGGAGCAAGCGGTGGAGGCGTGCCACGTCGCCGATGGCGTGGTCCAGGGTGCTTCGGTGGTCCGGCGTTTCCTGGCCAACGGCGCCGACGGTGTCGGCGACTACGTGGCCGAGGTGCGCGACGCCCTCGATCGGGGCATTTGACCTGCTTGTGACATCCGTCCTTTTGACGGAATCTTTAGTGCTAAATGGAGCGCGGTGTCCCGAAATAGGGGAAGATGTAGACGACTCATCCGGGTCATCAACCCCCTAGAACAATCGGAGAACACATCATGCGCAAGACCATTGGAATCGCCGTCGCGGCGGCCGCTCTGTTGGTGGCCTGTGGAAGCGACGACAACGACGCCACCACCACCGAGGCCCCCACGACCGAGGCCCCGATGACCACCGAAGCCCCCATGGACACCGAAGCCCCGGCCGAGGAGCCCGGCGACATCGTCGCCATCGCATCGGGCAGCGAGGACTTCTCCACCCTGGTGGCCGCCGTGTCGGCCGCCGGTCTCGTGGAGACCCTGCAGGGCGAGGGACCGTTCACGGTCTTCGCTCCCACCAACGCGGCCTTCGAGGCTCTGCCCGCCGGCCTGGTGGACAAGCTGTTGCTGCCCGAGAACAAGGACCTGCTCGTGCAGATCCTCACCTACCACGTGGTGTCGGGAGCCGTCATGGCCGCTGACGTCGTGGCCGGTGACGTTCCGTCGGTGGAGGGCAGCAACATCGCCGTCACCACGAACGACGGTGGCGTTCAGGTGAACGGTGCCAACGTGACCACCGCCGATCTCGTGGCGAGCAACGGCGTGATCCACGTGATCGACGCCGTCATCCTGCCCCCGGGCGTGGACGTGTCGGCTCTCTGAGTCGGGATCACTCGATCGTAGAGGCGGGCCTTCGGGCCCGCCTCTCGTCGTTTACGGGCCCGTTCCGATTGAACCGCACCGGAAACGGATGCGCGACGGAAAGACGACGGCGGGGGAGAATGGGAAACGTGAACTGCGAATTGTGCGAGGCCGCGCGACTGACGGAATGGTTCTACGAGGACGACGTCTGTTGGATCGCCGAATGCGAGGTGTGCTGCGTGCCGATGGTGGTGTGGCGCGTTCATGACGTGGCCCCCGACGACGATTCCAAGGCCCACATGCACGCGCGTCTGGCCGGTGTCGTGGAGGAGTTCTTCGAGTACGAGCACTACGTGGACGACAACATGCGCCAGATCCCCGAGCACTATCACGCCCACGCCCGATCACGCACGGGGTGGTTCGGTCAGCCGGTGCCTCGTAAAGCCCGTTGACCCGTTCGATCAGCTGGCCGTCAGCAAGGGCGGCGGATGGGGCGACCGTTCATGCTCTCTCCTCGTTCGGCACCGCGGATCTGGTGCACGAACCCGATGAAACCACCAAGAGTGAGGGGATTCTCTGGGCCATTCGGACCATTGGAGGGCGATTCCCACTGTGAGTGGTTGTACGACTCCGCAGAGTCCATCAACGGCGGTTTCGACGACGGCTTCTAAGGTGAGGGCATGCTGGTTTCAGGTGATCGCGCTCCGGCACTCGGTCTGCTCGACCAGGACGGGCACAAGGTGTCACTGTCCTCGTACAAGGGTCGACGTGTGCTGCTGTACTTCTATCCGAAGGCCGA
>WLEG01000217.1 GCA_009704425.1 Actinomycetota bacterium
ACGCCAACGGGTTGGCGCAATACGTGTAGCGAGAGCCGGCGGTGGCCAGCACCTCCTCCTTGTTGCGCGCCAGAGCGGGCTTGGCCTTCCAGGCGTCGTCGGGTTCGACACCGCTCACGAGTGCGGCCTCGATGTAGTCGTTCTCGAGCAACCAGATGAGCATCGCCGAGACGAAGCCGCCGTCCTGACCCTTCTCGTGCGCGACCTTGTCCGATGCCCGCGTGAGAAGTAGTTGACGCCAGATGCCGGCCATCTCGTCGGGCTCGCGGGTGCGACCGAACAGGTGCATGTCGGCGGCCGTCTCCCACGAACGGAAGCGGGGGCACGCGCGGGTGCAGGTGGTGCAACCCTTCTCGCCGTGCAGGCAGTTGTCGAGACCCAGCTCCTCCTCGAGGTGGAACGGCTTGTACTTGCCCTCCTCGTGCTCGTAGCCGATCACGTCGTGCGGACAGGTGACGACGCACCCCGCGCAACCGGTGCACAGACCGGTCGTGATCACTTCGTTGTAGAGCTCTTTCCACTGGGCGGTCCAGCGTTCGGCTTTGGCGGGAGAGGACTCGGTCACGGTCATGCTTGGCAATCTACGCTGGTGGAGGGCAGTCGGTCGGATTCGAACCGTTTCGGCGCGGCCCGCGAGCGACTTCGAAGGGGATCCACATGGGCATGATCGGCACACGGGTGATGCGCACCGAGGACCCGGACCTCGTCACGGGCCGGGGCACCTTCGTCGACAACCTGGCACTGCCGGGCGCCGTGCACGTGGTGTACGTGAGGTCCACCATCGCCCACGGTCGCATCGTGTCGATCGACTCCGACGAGGCCCGTGCGATGCCCGGCGTGTTGGGCGTCTTCACGGCGGCCGACCTCGGTGCCGACGGAATCGGTCCCGTGCCCATCGACATGCCGTTGTTGCCGGCCGACATCGCCCGTGGTGCCCTGGCGACCGACACGGTGCGTTTCGTCGGCGAGTTGGTGGCCGCGGTGGTCGCCGAGTCCCGCGCCCAAGCCGTGGACGCGGCCGAGCGGGTGCAGGTGGATTACGAACCGCTGCCGGTGGTGGTGGACGCCGAGGAAGCCATGACCTCGGACGCGCTGCTGTTCCCCGATCGGGGAAGCAACGTGGTGGTCACCCTGCCCGCTCAACGCGAGGTGGACTTCTCGGCCTGCGAGGTGATCGTCGAGAAGCGCATCCTGAACCGACGCATCGCGCCGAGCCCGTTGGAGCCGCGCGTGGCGGCCAGTCGTTGGGAGGAGCCCGACGAGAACGGCGTGCGTCGACTGACGCATTGGCAGGCGTGCCAAGGCGCCCATCCGATCCGCAACCAGTTGGCCACCTTCTACGGTTTGCCCGCCGAGCAGATTCGCGTCATCACGCCCGACGTGGGCGGAGGTTTCGGCGCCAAGGCGTTCTTCTACCCCGAGGATCTGTTGCTGCCGTGGCTGGCCCGACGGACGAATCGTCCGGTGCGGTACACGGAGTCGCGCACCGAGAGTATGAACGGTCTCGGCCACGGTCGCGCCCAGATCCAGGATCTGCGCATCGGCGGCACCCGCGACGGCCGCATATTGGCCTACGAGTTGAAGGTCATCCAGGATGCGGGCGCCTATCCGCGATTCGGGGCGTTCCTGCCGTACATGACCGGCGCGATGCTCACGGGCACGTATCACATCCCCAACGCGGCGATGCACGCGGTCGGTGTGCTCACCAACACCGTGCCCACGTTGGCGTATCGCGGGGCCGGTCGACCCGAGGCCGCCGCGGCCATCGAGCGCGCCGTCGACATGTTCGCCACCGAGATCGGCATGGATCCGGTTGAGGTGCGGCGCATCAATCTGGTGCCGAAGGACGCGTTCCCGTACAAGAACGCCAACGGCACGGTGTACGACAGCGGCGACTATCCGGGTTCGTTGGATCTGGCGGTGAAGGCCGCGGACTACGACGGCCTGCGCGCCGAGCAGCAACGGCGTCGCGCCGCCGGTGATCGCGTGCAGTTGGGTATCGGCGTGGCCGTGTACGTGGAGATCACCGCCATGTCGGGCGGTTCGGAATTGGGCATGGTGGAGGTGTTGCTCGACGAGTCCGGCGAGGTGGCCGCTCGCGTGATCACCGGCACCACGCCGTACGGACAGGGACATCGCACCACGTGGGCGATGTTGGTGGCCGATCGCCTCGGTGTTCCCTTCGAGAAGGTCACCGTGATTCACGGTGACACCGATCTGGTGCCGAGCAGCGAGATCACCGGCGGCTCACGATCGGTGCAGCTGGGAGGCACCAACGTGTGGCGCGCCTCGGGCGTGGTGGCCGACAAGGCGCGCGAGATCGCCGCGCGATTGTTGGAAGCCGACGTCACCGACGTGACGCTGGACGCCGGTCGATTCCACGTGGTGGGCACGCCGGCCATCTCGGTGGGATGGACCGAGGTGTTGGCCTCGGCCTCTCGCGACGGCGAACGCCTCGACGGCGCGGGCGATTTCGCGCAAGCCGGCGGCACGTTCCCGAGCGGCGCCCACGTCGCGGTGGTGGAGGTGGACACCGAGACCGGTGGCGTGCGTCTGCGCGACGTGTTCGCCGTCGACGACGCGGGTCGCATCGTGAACACGTTGCTGGCCGAGGGCCAGGTGCACGGAGGTCTGGTGCAGGGAATCGGTCAGGCGCTGTTCGAGGAGTTCGTGTACGACGAGGACGGCAACCCGCTCACCGGCAACTTCGCCGACTACGGATTTCCCAGCGCGGCCGAGGTGCCGAGTTTCGTGACGATCCACATGGAATCACCGTCGCCGTTGAACGACCTGGGTGCCAAGGGCATCGGCGAGAGTGGCACCATCGGTGCCACTCCCGCGGTGCAGAACGCCGTGGTGGACGCGTTGTCGCACCTCGGAGTCCGTCACATCGATCTGCCGTGTTCCGCCCAACGGGTGTGGGAAGCGATCACGACCGCCTGAACTCAGACGGCGTCGTGGCCCTCTTCGCCGGTGCGGATGCGGATGATGCGGTCCACGCCGGTCACCCAGATCTTGCCGTCACCGATCTTGCCGGTGGACGCCGCCGCCTTGATGGCGTCGATCACTCCGTCCACGGCATCGTCGGCCACCACGATCTCGAGGCGGGCCTTGGGGACGAAGTCGATCTTGTATTCGGCGCCGCGGTAGGTCTCGGTGTGACCGCCCTGGCGACCGAAGCCGCGGACCTCGCTGACGGTGATGCCCTGCACGCCGGCGGCCTTGAGGGCGTCCTTCACGTCGTCCAGCTTGAACGGCTTCACGATGGCGGTGATCAGTTTCATGATGGTTCTCCGTGTCTGCTTTCGTCTCGATCAGTCTTGTGTTCCACGACGGTCCGTGTCACTGCGCACCGTGGTAAGCGGTCTCGCCGTGCTCGGCCAGGTCGAGGCCGGTGGCCTCGCTCTCCTCGGACACGCGCACGCCGATGGTCTTCTTCAACGCCACCATGATGCCGTAGGTGAGCACGAACGACCACACGATCGCGGCACCGTTGGCGATGGCCTGCTCCAGCAACAGCTTTGCGCCGCCGCCGTAGAAGATGCCTTCCATGAACGAACCCTCGAAGAAGGACGGGTTCGCGAAGAAGCCGATGAGGAGCGAGCCGACGAGGCCGCCCACGAAGTGCACACCGACCACGTCGAGAGCGTCGTCGTAGCCGAACTTGTGCTTCAAGCGCACCGCGTAGCAGCAGATCGCTCCGGCGATGAGGCCGATGAAGATGGGGGCCGGCCCCGAGACGTAACCGGCGGCGGGAGTGATGGCCACCAGGCCGGCCACGATGCCCGATGCCGCACCCAGGTTGGTGGGGTGGCCGTCGCGCAGCCACTCGATGAGGATCCATGCCAGACCGGCCGCCGCGGCGGCGAGGAAGGTGTTCATGAACGCCTGGGCCGCGGCGCCATTGGCGGCCAACGCCGATCCGGCGTTGAAGCCGAACCAGCCGAACCACAGGATGCCGGTTCCGATCATGACGAGCGGCATCGAGTGCGGGGGAGTGGGCGCGGACTTGCGCTTGCCCA
>WLEG01000218.1 GCA_009704425.1 Actinomycetota bacterium
CACGACCCCCGCGGCAACGTGACTGGTTCTTCTGGTGGCACAAACGACCAAGAATTGGTCGTTTGTGCCACCAGATCCTCCACGCATCAGGTCGTGTAGTCGGCGTTGATGCGCACGTAGCCGTCGGTGAGGTCGCAACCCCCCACGGTGCAGGCGGTCGAACCGGTGTTCAGCGACACGTGAATGCGCACGTCGGTACCTCTCATGTACGAACTCAACCGGGTGAGTCCGTCCGCGTCGACGGCCACGGGGTACACCTCTTGGTCCCCGAAGCGAATGACGACGCGTTCCTGATCGATGTCGTCGTACTGACTGCACTTGCCCACGGCCATGGCCACGCGGCCCCAGTTCGGATCGGCGCCGTGAACCGCGGTCTTCACCAGCGGTGAGTTGACGATGGCCTTGGCCACGGTCTTGGCCTGCTCGGCGTCGCGCGCGGAGTCGACGCACACCTCGATCAACTTCTCGGCGCCCTCTCCGTCGCGGGCCACCTGCTTGGTGAGCGATCGCGCCACGTCCTCGAGAGCCGCTTCCAACGCCCCTTCGTCGACGGAGCCCGCCGCACCGCTGGCCAACACGATGGCGGTGTCGCTGGTGGAGGTGTCGGTGTCCACGGACACGCAATTGAAGGTGCGGTCGATCACGCGGCGCCACACTGCGTCCAACGTGGTGCCGTCGACCAGGGCGTCGGTGAACACCAACGTGATGAGCGTGGCCATGTTCGGCTCGATCATGCCCACGCCCTTGGCGACGCCCACCACCCGGGCGTTGCCGCCCGCGACGGTGGCCTCGGCCATCTTGGGCACGGTGTCGGTGGTCATGATTCCGCGCGCCACGGCGTCGGCGTCGTGGTCGGGCAACGGGAACGGCAGCGCGCTCAGGCCCGCGCGCACGCGGTCGATGGGGTACTGGCGTCCGATCACGCCGGTGGACGCGATCAACACGTCGTGCGGATCGCAGCCCAGTCGCGCGGCGACACCGCGCACCACCTCGAGCGCGTTGTCCATTCCCTGCTCGCCCGTGGCCACGTTGGCGTTCTTGGAGATGACCACCACGGCCCGGGCCCGGCGGTCGACCAGATGCTTGCGCGACACCACCACGCTGGGTCCGGCGAATCGACTTCGGGTGAACACGCCGGCCGCGGACACCACGTCGTCGGCGGCCACCACCGTGAAGTCGTCGGTCGCGTCCTTGATGCCGACGTTGGTGACGAACGACGTGAAACCGGTGGGCAGCGCGACCATGGGGGAGAACCTACCGATTCAGTTCTTGTGGAGAGCGGCGTTCAATCCGCCCCAACTGCCCGAGCGTTGCACCGCTTCGACCGCGCCCGTGACGCTGTTGCGACGGAACAGCAGACCGCTGGCTCCGGACAGTTCGCGCCCCTTCACCGTTTTTCCGTCGGGAAGCTTCACCAACGTTCCGCCGGTGACGTATAGGCCCGCTTCCACGATGCACTCGTCGCCCAGGCTGATGCCGATGCCGCTGTTGGCCCCCAGCAGACAACGTTCGCCGATGCTGACGACCTCCTTGCCGCCACCCGACAACGTGCCCATGATGGACGCGCCACCGCCGATGTCGCTGCCGTTGCCCACCACCACGCCGGCCGAGATGCGCCCTTCCACCATGGACGCGCCGAGCGTGCCGGCGTTGAAGTTGCAGAAGCCCTCGTGCATGACGGTGGTGCCGGGGGAGAGGTGGGCGCCCAGACGCACACGGTCGGCGTCGGCGATGCGCACACCGCTGGGCACCACGTAGTCGGTCATACGCGGGAATTTGTCGACACCGTGAACGGTGAGGATGCGACCACTGCGACGCTCCTCCCATCGCACGCGCTCCACCTGATCGACGGCGATGGGACCGAGGTTGGTCCAGGCCACGTTGGTGAGCAATCCGAAGGCACCATCGAGGTTCAGCGTGCGGGGCTTGGCCAGACGGTGCGACAGAAGGTGCAGACGCAGGTAGACGTCGACGGCGTCCGCGGGGGCCACGTCGGTGTCGATCACGATGCTCTCGGCGGTGACCTTCACCCCGCGCAAGGCGTGGTGTTGTGGTTCGGTGGTGCGATCGGTGGCCGGTGCCGACGCGCCCCAGTCGAGCGTGTGGAACCAGGCGTCGAGAACGGTGCCGTCGGTTGATGATCCGTCGGCGACGCGGGTGACGAGGGCGTGACCCCAAGCTGCGGGCATGTGTGGCTCCTTGGTGGTGGACTCAGAACACTTCTGGTCGGAGAGTGGGGAAGAGGATGACTTCCTTGATGCTGTGCACACCGGCCAACAACATGGCCACGCGGTCCATGCCGATGCCCAGACCGCCGGTGGGGGGCAGGCCGAACTCGAGGGCGCGCAGGTAGTCCTCGTCGACCGTTCCGCGCGCGGCGTCGCCGGCTTCCTTGGCGGCCTGCTCCTCCATGAAGCGGGCCCGCTGTTCGACGGGGTCGTTCAGCTCGGAGTAGCCGTTGGCCAGTTCGCGCGCGCCCACGAACAACTCGAAACGCTCGGTGAGGAAGGGGTCGTTGCGATCGGTGCGCGCGAGCGGTGAGATCTCGACCGGGTGCCCGGTGACGAAGGTGGGTCGCACCAACGATGACTCCGCGGTGGCCTCGAAGATCTCCTCGATCAACTTGCCCGGACCCCAGTGCTTGTCGTAGCGGACGCCGTTGTCCTCGGCCACCTTGCGCAACTGCTCGACGGATTGCGAGGGGTGCACGGCCACGCCGGTCTTCTCCTCGACCAGGTCGATCATGCGCGCGCGTCGCCACGGCTCGGCCAGGTCCACCGTGTGCAGGTTGCCCTCGGTGTCGGCGATGTCGACCACCGTGGTGCCGATGGCGTCCCGGGCCGCCTGCACGATGAGTTCCTCGGCGATGGCCATGACCTCGCTGTAGTCGCCGAAGGCCTGGTACAGCTCCATCATGGTGAACTCGGGATTGTGACGCGTGCTGATGCCCTCGTTGCGGAACACGCGGCCGATCTCGTACACGCGTTCCATGCCACCCACGATGAGGCGCTTCAGGTGCAGTTCCAGGGCGATGCGCAGATACAGCTGCATGTCGAGCGAGTTGTGGTGCGTGACGAAGGGGCGGGCGTGCGCGCCACCGGCCTCCACGTGCAACACCGGCGTCTCGACCTCGATGAAGTCCTTGCCGGCCAGTGTGCGACGGAAGCTGCTGATCACCGCGTGGCGCACCTCGAAGGCGCGACGGGCCTCCTCGTTCACGATGAGGTCGGTGTAGCGCTGACGGAAACGGGTGTCGGTGTCGGTGAGGCCCTTCCATTTGTTGGGCAGGGGACGCACGGCCTTCGACAACAACGAGAGGTTCGCCACCTTCACGGACAACTCGCCCTTGCGGGTGGTCATGACGGTTCCGGACACGCCGACCCAGTCGCCGAGGTCGAGGGTGGAGATGTCGGCGAAGGCCTCGTCGCCCACCACGGCCTTGGAGATGAACAGCTGGATCTCGTCGGAACGGTCGCGCACCGTGGCGAAGATCAACTTGCCCTGCTCGCGAAGCAACATCACGCGACCGGCCACCTCGACCCGGTTCTCCGTTTCGGTGCCCGCTTCGAGGTTTCCCCACTCGGCGCGAACCTCGCGCAAGGTGTGGGTGCGGTCGAAGCGGTAGGGGTAGGGCTCGATGCCCCGCGCCCGAAGGTCGTCGAGTCGACCGAGGCGGCGGTTCTTCTCGGCGAGCAGTCCGCTGCCCGTCAGTTCCGGGCCGTCGTCGGTTTCGCTCGTCACGTCGCTCACAAGGGAGGAACCGTACTTGCTCGGGGTGCGGGGCGAGGAGTCAATAGTCACGGACGCAACGACGGATCGCGACGCGAAGTCACCCGACCCGACGGACGCCGACCGGTAACCTGCTCCGCATGGCAGTGCGCTTTCTGATCATCGGTGGCGGTCCGGCCGGCAACACCGCGGCCACCTATGCCGCCCGACTGGGCGCCGACGTCACCATGGTCGAACGCGACCTGGTGGGTGGTGCGGCCCACCTTCTCGATTGCATCCCGTCCAA
>WLEG01000219.1 GCA_009704425.1 Actinomycetota bacterium
ACCTTCGAGCACGAAGCCGAGATAGTCGCGGGTGCGAACCTCGTCGCAGATGCGGCGATAGCGACCGACGCCTCCGATGTAGGGGAACAGAACGCGGGGCTTGCCGGGCACGTTGGCCCCCATGTACCAGGAGTCGGTTTCCTGGAACAGGGTGATGTCGGCACAGTCGGTGCAGTGCTTGCGCCACGCCTCCTCGGCCAGTGGTGTGGGCTCGATGGTGTCGAAGCCCTTGTCGCGCAGGTCGACGAGGGTGTCGGCGATCCAGTCGACGTGTTGTTCGATGGACACCATCATGTTGGACAGCACCGAGGGGCTTCCCGGTCCGGTGATCATGAAGAGGTTGGGGAACCCGACCGTGGTGAGGCCGAGATAGTTGTGGGGGCCGAACTCCCATTTCTTCTTCAGCGTGACGCCGTCCTTGCCGGTGATGTCGACGCTCACGATGGCGCCCGTCATGGCGTCGAAGCCGGTGGCGTACACGATGGCGTCGAAGTCGTGCGACTCGTCGCCGAAATCGATTCCGGTCTCGGTGATGGTGCGGATGGGGCTGGTGTTCAGGTCGACCAGGCGCACGTGCGGGAGGTTGAAGGTCTCGAAGTAGTTCGTGTCCATGCAGGGACGCTTGGTGCCGTAGGGGTTTTTGCGGGGCGTGAGCAATTCGGCGGTGGTGGGGTCCTTCACGACGGCCCCGACCTTCTCGCGCAGGAAGTCGGCGACCACGTCGTTGGCGGCGCGATTGATGCCGACGTCGTTGAACACGACGCCCACCTCCAGTAGCTCGCCCTTGCGCCACGCGACCTCGAGCATCTCGTGGGCGGTCTCGCGGGGCACCGACAGTGCCGACATGGTGGGCACGGCGATGGGTACGCCCGAATTCGATTGTTTGGCTTCGGCCTCGTACGCCGCTCGGTCGGCCTTCAATCGATCGAGGCGGTATTGCGGTGCCGGTCCGTTGAACGCGGGAATGGAGTAGTTCGGCGTCCGTTGGAAGACGACCACTTCACCGGCCTGCTCGGCGATGTGGGGGATGGACTGGATGCCCGAGGATCCGGTACCGATGACGGCCACCTTCTTCCCCGTGAAGTCGACTCCTTCGTGGGGCCAGCGACCAGTGACGTACACGCCACCTCGGAAACGCTCGGCGCCGGGGATGTCGGGTTCCTTGGGCACCGAGAGACATCCGGTGGCCATCACGTAATGACGACAGGTGATGGTCTCGCCGGTGGACGTGTGGACGGACCAACGCTTGGTGTCGTCGTCCCACGCAGCGCGGTTCACGCGCACGCCGAAGTCGATGCCGGAATAGAGGTCGTGCTTCTTGGCGACGAACTGCGCGTATCCCAGGATCTCGGGTTGGCCCGCGTGCTTCTCGGACCACGTCCACTGTTCGTGCAGCTCGGGGTCCCACGTGTACTGGTAGTCGGTGGTGGAGATGTCGCAACGGGCGCCGGGGTAGCGGTTCCAGTACCAGGTGCCGCCGACGTCGTCGCCGGCCTCGAGGACCCGATGCGAGAACCCCGCATCTCGCAGTCGCTTCTGCAGGTACATGCCGGAGAAACCGGCTCCCACGACCACGACATCGACATCGGACTTCGACATGATCTTCCCCCTGAGAACGGACCGACCCGTTGACATCATCCTCGCAGACGGAGGCCGCGATGCTCAACCGCAGTCGCCCCTGAAATGGGCCCACGAGGTGCGCCGGTAGCATTCGGCGCCGGTGCCGGGCGCATAGCTCAGTTGGTTAGAGCGCTTCCCTTACAAGGAAGATGTCGGGGGTTCGAGTCCCTCTGCGCCCACTGGTTCGAATCCCTCGGTCACTGCGGATCGAGACGACCCGTCCACCGGGGTGGCCGTCGTTCGAGGAAAGCCTCCACTCCTTCGCGGGCGTCGGGCGAACGCATGAGGCGATGATGCAGTTCGGTTTCGAGGGCGTCGATCTGTTCGCGCGTGGAGGTCATCGACTCCCACAGCGCGCGCTTGCTGGCCGCGGCCGACTCCGGGGCCACGTTCACCGCGATGTCGCGGGCGATCTCCATCGCCGAGTCGAGCACCTCGTCGTTGGGCAGCACTCGGCCGCACAGCCCCATCGCCCGCGCCTCGTCGCCGTCGAACGTGCGACCCGTCAGCAGGATGTCGGCGGCGTTGGCGAACCCGACGATGCGGGGGAGCGTCCAGTGCGACATGCCGTCGCCCATCACGCCACGGCGCACCTGGACGATGCCGTACTTGGCGTCGCGCGCCATCACACGGATGTCGCACTGGAGAGCCAGGGTCAGGCCGATGCCGACCGCATGGCCGTTGACGGCGGCGATCACCGGCTTGCGCACGTCCCACGGACGGAACGCGACGCCGGACGAGGAGAACGAGCCCTCATCGCGTGGACGGAACGTGTCGCCACCCGAACTCATGTCGGCGCCGGCACAAAAGGCCGGGGGAGTGCCGGTCACCACCACCGCGCGAACGGCGTCGTTCTCGTCGCAGTGTCGGTAGTGCAGGGCGAGTAGCGCACCCATCTCGGCGTTGAAGGCGTTGCGCACCTCGGGTCGGTTCAGGGTGATCACCCCGACACCGTCGTCGACGCGGAAAGACACCGGAGCGAGTTCGTCGGGCACCGTCACTCCACCGGCTTCACCGACGAGCGATAACGGCGGGCGTTGGCGGTGCTCGGATGGGTGACGCCGGCGGGACCGGCGGCGAAAGCTCGCAGGATGTTGGCGGTGGCGGTGCGGACGAACCCGGTGGTGTCCTCGTCTCCCCACGCCTCGGCATCGAGTGCGTTGATCCACGCGATGGTTCCGGTGGCGATGACTCCGGCACCGCTCGCGTGGGAGTAGTAGGTCATCGCGTGGTTGTAGACGGACCCCTTGTATGTGACGGGACCCGATGCCAGCACCTCGAGTGTCTCGGGTTCGCGACTCGGGGGTCCGAGGCCGTCGGCCTCGATCGAGACGAGCTTGCGGAAGGACTGGCCGTTGCGAACGTCGGTTCCCTCGAAGACCCAGTTGCCGGGGTTCACCACGCGGTAGTTGGCGGTGATGCCGGCCGCGAAGTACTGCACACCGATGAGTTCGGACTCGGGTGCGTTCAGCGGCGCGTTGCGCCATTGGACCGTGGCCTCCATGGGGTCGGTTTCCGACACGGGGTCGTCGTCCATGGTCCGGTAGTTGGCCATCTCGCGGTACGGCAGACCGTCCGCATTGGGTGCGAGTCGGACGTGTCGGTAGACCGCGTTCGCTCCGAAGAACGCCAGGTTGACCCCGGCGTCACGGGCCCGCTCCAGACAGACGCGCATGCCCCGCGAGTAGTACTCGTCGTGGCCGGTGGTCAACAGTGCGGTGCGGTTGGCGAACACCGCGTCGAGTTCGTCGTTCTCCCCGAGGCCGCTGGTGTGCAGGTCGATGTCGGTGGCGTACGCGGTGTCGATGCCCAGTTCCTCGATCAGTGCGATGAGCGGCAGTTCGTGGGTGAGGAAGTCGGCCGAGCCCCAGCTGTAGGCGAGGTCGTACGGACGATCGAACGACACCACCTTGGATCGGTCCAAACGATTTCCGTCTCCGAAGTTCTCGTACAGGCTGCGTCCGCCCCACGGGTTGTAGGCCTGCCAGGTGGTGACGGCCGAGACCACCACGAGCGAGGCCGAGCACTCGTCCCGGCGAACCGTGAGCGGTACGTACTGGGCGCCCCCTTCGGAGGAGACCAGCTTCAACAGGTACGAACCCGGGGGCCAGGTGTCGTCGATGGTGAACGACGTCGACGGGGTCCAGTTCGACACGTGCATGCGCGTCTCCCGATCCAGCGACGGCTCCTCGAACTGCCACGGTTGTTCCAGTTCGTCCGATTGCCAGATCAGGCGGCCGAGCGCGCCGCCGTAGAAGCCCATACGGTAGGCCTCGATGTGCCACGTCGGTGCCGCGGTGGCCACGTGAAGGGACACGGTCTGGCCGGGCCGGGCACTGGTGGTGTCGGCGAAGCCTTCGATGATTCCG
>WLEG01000022.1 GCA_009704425.1 Actinomycetota bacterium
TCGGGGGTCAGGATGTCGGCGCACGCGGGCCAGTGCTCGGCGAGCGCCGCGTGGATCTCGATCATGCCGCTGATGCTCCAGGCCGCCCCCATGCTCGGCAACGACGTGTTGATGTCGACGCGCTTCCATCCGAAGTCGGCGATCAGGCCGTCGATGCGGGACGAGAGCACGTTCCACATCGCCGGTGAGATCACCGCTCCGCCCCAGTCGGGGACGACGGCGACGCGCTTTCCGCGCAACGTGTCGAGGAACGTGCCGAGTCGCGGTTCCCACGGATCGGTGTCGGCGAGGCTCAACGGATCACGAGCGTCGCGACCGGCGCACACGTCGAACCAGCGAGCGGTGTCGCGCACGCTGCGCGACACGCATCCGGCGTTCACCGTGAGGTTGCCCAGTTGGGCGTGGGGCGCGCGGGGGATGCGACCGAACGTGGCCTTCAGGCCGACCAAGCCGGTGAACCCGGCCGGAATACGGATGGACCCGCCACCGTCACCGGCCGTCGCCAACGTGACGAGGCCGCCGGCCACGGCCGCCGCGCTTCCGCCCGAGGAGCCGCCCGGTGTGCGACCTTGCCGCCACGGATTGTGCGTGGCGCCGTTCAGCACGGTGCGCGTCACGTTCACGCCGCCGAACTCGCTCGCCGTCGTGAGGCCGGCCAGCACGGCTCCGGCGTCCTGAAGTCGTTGGACCATCACCGAGGTGTGGGTCGCCGTACGGTCGGCGAAGACCGCGCACGCCTCGGTGTCGGGCCAACCCGTCACCTGATCGAGTTCCTTCACGCCGATGGGCAGACCACCGAACGGTTGCGACACGTCGGCGCGCGCGGCGCTGGCGCGGGCCCGCTCGGGGTCGAGAAAGGAGAACGCGTTGAGGTCGCTCGCGGCGATGGCGGCCAACGACGCGTCGAGCTCCTCCAACGGTGATCGCTCACCGCGTCGAAACGCGTCAACCAGCGAACAGGCGTCGCCTTTCCACGTGTCGGAGCCGGACGAGTTGCCGGGGTTGGACGGGGCGCCATGAGTCACAGCCATGAACGGCGACGCTAGTGCCCGTTCGGAGTGCCCATCTAGAGTCGGGGGCGATGGACAGTCGGCAGTTCCTCGGTCTCGAGCCCACGCACAACCCGTATCGCTGGGTGTTGCCGGTGGTTCCGGGCATCTCCACCGGGGGCGGTTTCCTGTTCGGAGGATGCGGTTTGGGTGCGGCCATCGCGGCGATGGAGCGCACCTCGGGTCGGCGTGCGGTGTGGGCGACGGGCCAGTACCTGTCGTACGCCAAGCCGGGCGAGGTGATGGACATCGACGTCACCTTGGCCGTGACCGGTCATCAGATCAGTCAGGCGCGCGCGGTGTGCCACGTGGGGGACCGCGAGATCCTCACGGTGAACGCCGCCCTCGGCGATCGTGAGCTCGACGAGATCGGTCAATGGGAGTCGATGCCGCTCGACGTGCCCGCACCGTTGGAGTGCACGGAGCGACCTCACGTGCTCGATTGGTCGGGCACCATCAGTGGTCGCATGGACCAGCGCATCGTGAAGGGCCGCGAGGAGTTGTCGGAACTCGACGGCACGCAGAGTGACGGCCAGGTCCTGATGTGGACCCGTATTCCCGAGGTCATCGAAGGCGTCGATGCGTCGACGTTGGCCATTCTGGGTGACTTCGTGCCCATGGGCGTGGGTCAGGCGTTGGGCATTCGCGGGGGAGGCAACAGCCTCGACAACACCCTGCGCATCGGTCGACTCGTGCCCACCGAATGGGTGTTGCTCGACATCCGCATCCACATGGTTCAGCGCGGTTTCGGGCACGGACTGGTGCACATGTTCGCCGAGGACGGCACCTTGATGGCCACGGCCAGCCAAAGTTGCATCGTGCGCTTCTGGCGCGACATGCCCGGTCCCGGTCCGGCCGGCAAGAAACGCGCCGAGTCGAAGTAGTCACGGCGCGTGCCCGCGCGGGATGTGCGAGCAGTAAGAATGCGGTCATGACGTCCACTCCCGGCTCCGGTCTTCCTCGTCGCAACGGCATGACGGTGCCGTTACCCGGTCATCTGCACACGCACCGTGAACGATTGACGGAGTTGGCCGACATGGGGTACTCCGACATCTGGTCGGCCGAGTCCGACGGCGCCGATGGTTTCACCCCGTTGGCGATGGCGGCCGCGTGGGAGCCCCGATTGCGTCTCGGGACCGCGATCATCCCGGCGTACACCCGGTCGCCCGCCTGTTTCGCCCAGAGCGTGGCGAGCATGGCCGACGCGGCACCGGGGCGGTTCGCCATCGGCATCGGCTCCAGCAGCAACGTGATCGTCGAGCGGTGGAACGGCATTCCCTTCGTGGAGCCCTACAAGAAGGTGCGCGACGTGGTGCGCTTCCTGAACGACGCGTTGTCGGGTGAGAAGGTGGTCAAAAAGTACGACACCTTCGAGGTGAACGGGTTCAAGTTGGGTGTCCGACCCGAGCAGAAACCCAAAATCCTGGTGGCGGCGTTGCGTGAGGGCATGTTGAGGCTCGCGGGTCGCGAGAGCGACGGGGCGATCATCAACTGGCTGTCGCCGTCCGATGTGTCCAAGGTGGCCGCGGTGGTTCACGGTGCGGCCGGAGGCGAACAACGCGAGATCGTGGCGCGCATCTTCGTGTGCCCGTCGGAGAACACCGAGGTGGTGCGGGCCGCCGGTCGATTCGCCATCGCGGCGTATCTGAACGTGCCGGTGTACGCCGACTTCCATCGTTGGCTCGGCCGAGGCGAACTGTTGCAACCGATGTGGGATCTGTGGAAGGCCGGCGACCGCAAGGCCGCCTTGGCCGCGATTCCCGACGAGGTGGTGGACGACATCTTGATCCACGGGTCGCCCGCTCACTGCCGAGCCAAGATCGACGAGTACTTCGCAAACGGCGTCACCACCAGTTCGCTCGCCATCTTGGGCTTGGACCCCGAGTTGAATTACTGGGAGTCCGTGAAGGCGTTGTCGCCGAACGCCGACAGCGCCGACTGACTCGTTTCTCAGGCGGCCTGCGCCCGCCCGTCGTGCTGGGCGGCCAGTGCGCGACCGTTCGCCAGAATGCGGCGCATTTCGGCGAGGTACTTGCGACCGATACGGCACGTCTCGTCGGAGAGGATGAAGCGCGGATCGATGCCGGCGAGGGGATCGGCGAAACCGTCGAGGGTGAGTTGTCCGGTGGCGGATCCGTCGGAGGCTTCGCCGTGGGTTTCGTGGCGGGATTCGTGGTTGGTGCTCATGTTCATGTTGGGGGTGTGCGGCTGGTTCGTGATCATGACCAGAGCCTGCCGAGGGGGTGTGGCACCACGGGAATGAGCCGGTGCCCCCGTGAGGTGAGTGAGTAGTTTCGGAACGGTGGACACCCCCGAGACGCAGGCGACCCGTGACGGGTGGAGACTTCTGCGGCGGGTGCTCGGGGAGCAACGCCGGGGCCTGATCGTCGGGGTGGTCGTGGGCTTGTTGTGGGCGGTGGGCAAGGTGTCGGTGCCCCAGATCACGAAGCTCGGTATCGACCGGGGGATCGAAGGCAACGGCAGCCTTCTCTTCTGGACCGGTTTGGTGGTGGCCGCCGGGGTGATCGCCGGCATCTTCACGGCGTTTCGCCGCTGGGTGGCCTTTCGGGAGAGCCGCTGGATCGAGACCCGCCTGCGCGAGCAGATCTTCGATCACCTGTTGCGCCTGCACGTGGGTTACCACGATCGCACGCAGACCGGTCAGCTGATGAGTCGCGCGTCCTCGGACCTGCAGCAGTTGCAAGCCTTCGTGGTGATGATCCCCATCACCTTGTCGAACCTGGCCATGATCATCGCGGTGGTCGTGCTGTTGTTCGTGTCGCAGCCGTATCTCGCGCTGTTCGCTCTGGCGCCCTTGCCGCTCGTCAACGTGTTGGCCAGCCGTTTCTCGCGTCGTATTCATCCCGCG
Source organism: Actinomycetota bacterium (assembly GCA_009704425.1). Taxonomy (GTDB): domain Bacteria; phylum Actinomycetota; class Acidimicrobiia; order Acidimicrobiales; family Ilumatobacteraceae; genus Casp-actino8. Next base: position 3,919 of record WLEG01000022.1, read on the forward strand.
GTGCTGGCGGTGCAACAGGAACAGGCGCAGTTGGCGACCGTCGTCGAGGAGAGCGTGTCCGGTGTGCGCGTGATCAAGGGCTTCGGCGCCGAGGGGGTGCAGTTCTCCAAGGTGAACACCGAGGCCGACGACATCCAACGCGTGTCACTCGAAGCGGCCCGCATTCGCAGTCGATTCCTCCCGGCGCTCGACGTGCTCCCGGCGCTCGGATTGGTGGCGGTGCTCGGGATCGGCGGACATCGCGTGATCGACGGCGCCATGACCGTGGGCGACCTGGTGAAGTTCAACGCGTACATCACGATGCTCATCTGGCCTCTGCGCAACCTGGCCATGACCGTCGCGTTGGGTCAACGGGCCTCGGTCGCGCTCATGCGCGTGAACGAGGTGTTGAGCACGCCGTCGGCGGTCGTGGACCCCGAGACGCCCGCGCCCTTGCCGGCCGCCACGATCGACCGGTCCGTGGGCGCGGTTCGATTCCGCGACGTCGTGTTCGCCTACGAGGGGGCCGAGCCGGTGCTCGACGGTTTCGACCTCACCATTCCAGCCGGCCACGCCGTGGCGTTGGTGGGTGCCACCGGTTCGGGCAAGTCGACCCTCGTGCGACTGCTCACCCGGTTCCACGACGTGGGCTCCGGATCGATCGAGATCGACGGGGTCGACGTGCGATCGACGTCGCTGGCCGATCTGCGCTCGGCGGTGGGAATCGTCTTCGAGGACACGTTCCTGTTCCATGACTCCGTGCGCGACAACATCGCCTTCGCCCGTCCGGGAGCGTCGGACGAGGTGGTGCGCGAGGCCGCGCGACTGGCAGGGGCCCACGAGTTCATCACGCGGTTGCCCGAGGGCTACGACACCATCCTGGGGGAGCGCGGGTACTCGCTCTCGGGTGGTCAACGCCAGCGCATCGCGATCGCGCGGGCCATCGTGTCCGAGCCGCGCGTGTTGGTGCTCGACGACGCCACCTCGGCGGTGGACCCGAGCAAGGAACACGAGATCCGCGAGGCGATGGCCACGGTCATGCGCGGTCGCACCACCATCGTCATCGCGCATCGCCCCGGAACGATCGCCCTCGCCGACACCGTGGTGCTCCTCGACGGTGGTCGCGCCGCCGCGGTCGGAACGCACGACGAACTGTTGGCCACCAACGATCGGTATCGGCAGGTTCTGGCGGCCTGGGCGGTGCGCGACGAGGACGGCGACGACGACTCGCCCGCGCCGGATCCCGACGCATCGAACACCGTGGTCGAGAGTCGTCGTGTCGTGCGGCGATCGGCCGACGAGGACGTGGTCTGAATGTGGGGCATGGCGGCCATCAGCGACGAGGATCGTCTCGACCGCGTGCAGACGTTGCGCACCCTGCGCCGTTCCTACGACATGGCGCGCCCCCAGCGGCGCACCCTGCACTCCGCGCTCGGGTTGGTGTTCGTCAGCACTCTCGTGACCCTCGCCGGACCGCTGTTGCTGCGGTACGCGATCGACCACGGCATCAAGGACGGCAACGGCCGGGTGCTGAACGGGTTGATCGTCGTGTACCTGGCGATCACCGCCTTCGGCTACGTGGTGGGTCGCCTGCAGTACCTGGCCGTCAACCGGGCCGGAGAGGGTTTCCTGCGCAGCTTGCGACTGACGGTGTTCGGCCGTCTGCAACGACAGTCGATGGCGTTCTTCGATCGCGAGAAGGCGGGCGTCCTGGTCTCGCGCATGACCAACGACATCGAGTCCATGGGCGAACTCATCCAGTTCGGGTTGCTCCAGTTCGTGTCGGCGTTCCTGTTGTTGGTGTTGGCGGTGATCGTCCTGTTCCTCATGTCGTGGCAGCTGGCACTGGTGGCCATGATCGTGTTGCCGCTCCTGGTGCTGGCGTCGGTCCGCTTCCAGAAGCAGTCGAATCGCGCCTATCTCGACGTGCGCGAAAAGGTGGGCGAGAACCTGTCGACTCTTCAGGAGGGAATCACCGGCGTTCGGGTGATCCAGGCCTACGGACAACAGGACGCGCGTTCGCGTCGTTTCCACTCCACCAATCGGGCGCTTTTCGACTCGCACATGCACAGCGTCAAGGTGAGCACGTGGTACTTCGGACTGGTCGAGTTCGCGGGCATCGCCGCCACCGGAGCGATCATCGGGATCGGCGGCTGGTTGGTGCATCGAGACGCGGTCAGCATCGGCACCGTGACGGCGTTCATCCTGTTGCTCGCCAATCTGTTCGACCCGGTCCAGCAGTTGAGCCAGTTGTACAACACGGTGCAATCGTCCACCGCGGCGTTGCACAAGTTGTTCCTCATCATCGACGCCAAGCCCGACGTCGACGAGGTGGAACATCCCACCGCGTTGCCGGCGCGCGGGGCCGTCGACGTCGTCGACGTGACGTTCTCCTACGAGACCGCCGACCGTCCGGCGCTTCGCAACGTGTCCATCAGCGTGGCCGACGGCGAACGTCTGGCGCTGGTTGGTCCGACGGGTGCGGGCAAGTCCACCTTGGCCAAGTTGATGGCGCGTCTGTACGACCCCAGCACGGTCGACGGTGTATCGGGCACCGTGAGTTTCGGTGGCGTGGACCTGCGTGAATCGTCGATGAGCGATCTGCGCCGGCGCATCGTGGTGGTGCCCCAGGAGGGGTTCTGTTTCGGGGGAACCATTCGCGAGAACGTGCGCATCGCCCGTTCGGACGCGTCGGACGCGGACGTGGAACGGGCGCTGGCCTCCATCGGTGCCCTCGATCGTTTCCTCGAGTTCCCCGAGGGTCTGGACACCGAGGTGCGCGAGCGTGGGTCGCGTCTGTCGGCCGGTGAGCGCCAGTTGGTCGCGCTGGCCCGCGCCGCGTTGGTGGATCCCGCCGTGCTGGTGTTGGACGAGGCCACGTCGAACCTGGACCCCGGCACCGAAGCCGTGGTCGAGCACGCCCTCGAGAGCCTGATGAACGGCCGCACCGTCATCGTGGTGGCGCATCGCTTGTCCACCGTGCGCCGGGCCGATCGCATCGCCGTGGTGGATCACGGCGAGTTGGCCGAGCTCGGCTCACACGACGAGTTGGTGGCTCTCGGCGGTCGCTACGCGGCGTTGGCCTCGGCCTGGGAGGCCAGCCAGCCTCACTGACGGGTGCGCTCGACTAGGCGCGCGCGAAGGCCAGCACGAACTCGATGAGTCCGTTGTCGCCGGTGGTGACGAATCCGTTCGACGGGTTGTCGATGTCGTAGTCGGAGAACAGAACCTCGATGCCGCCCAACACCCCGATGATGCCGTTGTCGATGCGCGCGCTCACCTCGAACGAGACGTCGCGGGTGACTCCGTGCATCGTCAGTTCGCCCACCGCGACCGCGGTGATCGTGGTGCCCGGTGCGGGGATGGTTCCGAGCTCGATGGGTCGGGTCAATTGGAACGTGGCGGTGGGATACACGGCGGTTTCCATGATCGGACCGGCGAACTGCGAATCGCGGCGGGTGCTGTCGCTCGTGATGGTGGCGACCGCGACCTCGAAGGTGGTGCCGATGATGGACGTCCCCTGAATGGTGAGCGAGCCCGACACGTCGTCGGTGCGTCCCACGCCCTCGGTGTCGACCCCGCCCAGGACCTCCTTCACCCGGTAGCCGACCTCGGATCCGTCGGTCACCATCCACAGTCCCGTGAGTTCGTCGTCGGCGGGGATTGTCGTGTCATCCGTCGCCGCGACGGTCGTCGTGGTGACGTCGACGACGGCGGCGAGGTCGTCGGAGTCGAAGCGATCCTCCGGGGGATCGATCACCTTGGTCCACAACAGGATTCCGCCGTACACGAGGCCGACACCCACGACGGCGAGAACGGCGACACGGACGATCCACTTCTTCATGGCCGACATTCAACACCCGCGCCACGGGCGACGGTCAGCGGGCGACGAAGTACTTGGCCTGCGGGTGATGGCAGATGATCGCCGAGGTGGTCTGTTCGGGCTGGTACTGCCAGCCCGTCTCCTCGCTGACCTGGATGCCCAGCCGTCCGGCTTCGAGAAGTCGGGCCACGGTGGCGTTGTCCTCCAGATCGGGGCACGCGGGGTATCCCCACGAGTAACGGCCACCGCGATACTGCTGTCGGAACAAACCACCGATGGACGGACCGTCCTCGGCGACGAAGCCCCATTCCTCGCGGATGCGCTTGTGCCACAACTCGGCGAGGGCCTCGGCCATCTCCACTCCGAGACCGTGCACGATCATGTACTTCTGGTACTCGTTCGCGGCGAACAGTCGGGCTGCTTCCTCGCTGACGGCGTTCCCCATGGTGACGATGTGGAAAGCCGCGTAGTCCGGACCCTGGTCGACGGCTCGGAAGAAGTCGGCGATGCACATGAACGGTGATTCGCTCTGACGCGGGTAGTGGAAGCGCTCGATCTCGGCGGTGCGCGAGGCGTCGCTCCAGACCACGAGGTCGTCACCGTCGGAGTTCACGCAGAAGTAGCCGTACACCACCTGCGGCACGAGGAAGCCGGACGCCTTGGCCTCGGCCAGTTCCACGCGCAGTCGGGATCGCAGTCGGGTCTTGAAGTCCTCGTCCGTCTCGTCGCCCTCGGGGCGGAACTGCCACTGGTTGCGGAACAAGGCGGTCTCGTTCACGTACTGGACGATGTCGTCGAGGGGTATGCCCTTCACGATTCGCGTGCCGAGGAACGGCGGTTCGAAGACGGTGTTGTCGGTGGCCACCTCGGGTGAACGCGCGGGGACCTCCACCGCTTCCTTCGCGCCACCCGAACGGGCGGGCAACACGCGTCCCGAGGGCACCCGACCGAAGTCCGGATCGTCGGTTCCCGAGCGCTTCATGTCCATCAACTTGTCGAGGGTGGCCAGACCCTCGAACGCGTCGCGACCGTAGAAGACCCGACCGTGGTAGACCTCGCGCAGATCCTTCTCCACGTACGTGCGCGTCAGCGCCGCTCCGCCCAACAGCACGGGCACGTCGGCGAGACCGAGGTCGTTCATCTCCATCAGGTTCTCGCGCATGATCAGGGTGCTCTTGACGAGCAATCCGCTCATACCGAGCGCGTCGGCGCCCACCTCTTTGACCTTGTGGATCATCTCGGAGATGGGGATCTTGATGCCGAGGTTGTGCACCTCGTACCCGTTGTTGGTGCAGATGATGTCGACCAGGTTCTTGCCGATGTCGTGCACGTCGCCCTTGACGGTGGCCAGCACCAACTTGCCCTTCGAGGACGAGTCGCCGACCTTCTCCATGTGCGGTTCGAGGTGGGCCACGGCGGTCTTCATGGTCTCGGCGCTCTGCAGCACGAACGGCAACTGCATCTGACCAGATCCGAAAAGTTCTCCGACCACCTTCATGCCGTCGAGGAGGATGTCGTTGACGATGGTGAGCGGTGCCAAACCGTTGGCCATGGCCGCGTCGAGATCGTCGGTCAGTCCCTCGCGGTCACCGTCGATGATGCGCTGCTTCAGGAGTTGCTCGACGGTCCAACCCGTTCGGTCCTCGCGCACCGTGGCCACCGTGGTGACGTCGGCGAACACCTCGAGCAACTTCTTCAGGGGGTCGTAGTCGCCCGCGCGCCGGTCGTAGATGAGGTCGAGGCAGATCTGCTTGTGTTCCTCGGGCATGCGGGCCAGCGGGACGATCTTTCCGGCGTGCACGATGGCGGAATCGAGTCCGGCCGACACGCACTCGTGCAGGAACACGCTGTTGAGCGCGTGTCGGGCGGCCGGCTTCAGGCCGAAGCTGACGTTGGAGACACCGAGCGTGGTGAAGCAACCGGGGATCTCGGTCTTGATGCGCCGGATGGCGTCGATGGTGTGCTTGGCGTCGAGTCGCAGATCGTCGTCGCCGGTGGACAGCGGGAAGGTGAGCGCGTCGAAGATGAGGTCGCTGGAGGTCAGGCCGTACCGATCGACCGCGATGCGATGCAGGCGGTGCGCGATCTCCAACTTCCACTCGACGTCGCGGGCTTGGCCCTTCTCGTCGATGAGCAGGCACACCACGGCGCACCCGTATTCGCGCGCCAGGGAGAACACGCGGTCGAGACGACTACCGGGTTCTTCGCCGTCCTCGAGGTTGGCCGAGTTCAAGATGGCCCGCCCGCCGATGTGCATGAGTCCGGCCTCCATCACCTGGGGCTCGGTGGAGTCCAGGACCAGGGGAACGCTCGCCTGGGTGCCGAAACGCGAGGCGATCTCGTCCATGTCGACGACACCGTCGCGACCCACGTAGTCGACGCACACGTCGAGGACGTGCGCGCCCTCGCGGATCTGCTCGGTGGCCATCTTGGTGCAGTTGTCCCAATCGCCGGCGATCATGGCCTCGCGGAAGGCCTTCGATCCGTTGGTGTTGGTGCGCTCGCCGATGATGAGGAAGGAGTTGTCCTGCTTGACGGGCACCGACGAATAGATGGACGACACGCTCGGTTCGACGATGGCCGAACGACGCGGCGCCTCGAGGCCGCGCACGGCGTCCACGACGGCCTTCAGGTGCGCCGGAGTGGTGCCGCAACAACCTCCCACGACACCGACCCCGAGATCGGTGACATGGTGGCGGTGGAACTCGGCCAGCTTCTCGGGGCTGAGGTCGTAGTGGGTGCGTCCGTCCACGACGCTCGGCAACCCGGCGTTCGGCAACACACTGACGGGCATGGTGGCGTACTGGCTGAGATAGCGCAGGTGTTCCTGCATCTCGGCGGGTCCCGTGGCGCAGTTGATACCGAACACGTCGGGTCGCATCGCACCGATCGCGGTGAGTGCGGCCCCGATCTCGGAGCCCACCAGCATGCGTCCGGTGGTCTCCATGGTCACCTGGACCTGGATGGGCACCTGGCGTCCCTCGGCGGCCATGGCACGACGACAGGCGATCATCGCGGCCTTGATCTGCAGGAGGTCCATGCAGGTCTCGATGAGGAACAGATCGACGCCACCCACCAACAGTCCGCGCGCCTGTTCGACGTAGGCGTCGCGAAGTTCGGCGAAGCGAATGTGGCCGAGGCTCGGCAACTTGGTCCCCGGTCCGATGGATCCGGCGACGTAGCGCGATCGGCCGTCGGCCTCGTAGTCGTTCGCCGTCTCACGCGCCAAGCGGGCGGCCGCGACGTTCAACTCGTACGCCTGCTCGGGGATGTCGTACTCGGTGAGCACGGTGGAGAAGCTGCCGAAGCTGGCGGTCTCCAGCGCGTCGACGCCGACGTCGAGGAACGCCGAGTGCATCCGTCGGATCACGTCGGGCCGGGTGAGGCAGAGCATCTCGTTGCAGCCCTCGAGCGAGGCGCCACCGAAGTCGTCGGGTCCGAGGTCGAGCCCTTGCACGAAGGTTCCGAAAGCGCCGTCGAACACGATGACACGTTCGTTCACTGCTTCGAGATAGGGCTGACGGGACATCGTGGAAACGCTACCCCCACGCGCGGTGTGACGGAGGTTCATCGGGCTTTCGCGCGCGGATGTCGTCCCTGACATCTCGTCATCGGTCACACCCTTGTAGCGTCACCGTCGTGTCCAAGGTGCGTGTGTATACCCGTGATGGTGATGACGGCACCACCGGTCTCTTCTACGGGGGTCGGGTTCCCAAGGACAGTCAACTCCCGCGGGCCTACGGCACCGTCGACGAGGCCCAAGCCGTCATCGGCATGGCCCGTGCCGAGGCCGGACCCGGTTCGGAGTTGGAGGGTCTCCTCATCCCGATCATGCGCGATCTGTGGGTGCTAATGACCGAGTTGGCCACCCTGCCGGAGAATCGTTCGAAGCTCGAACCCGGAGCCACGTCCGTGGAGCCCGGCATGGTCGACCGTCTCGAGAAGATGATCGACGAACTCGACACCCGTTTCGATCGTCCCACCGAGTTCGTGGTCCCCGGTGGGAACAAGGTGTCGGGATGGCTCGACATCGCACGAACCGTCGTGCGCCGCGCGGAACGTCATGCGTTGATGGCGGCGCCGCCGCCGTCGCAGGTGGTGCCGTATCTGAACCGTCTCTCCGACTTGTTGTGGACCATGGCGCGCTGGCAGGAGGGCGAGTCCCTCCCCGTTCGACGCGTCACCTGAGCCGACCACGTCGTGCGTCGGGCCCGTTGGCTGCGGGTGGTCGACGAACTCGGTCGTAAACTTCGGCCATGGCCAACAACGTCACCGTCGAGTCCGTCCGATCCATTCCCAAGACCGTCGAGGTGATCGGTGTGCCGGTGGGCACCACCGGTGCCGTGCCGCGCCAAGTGGGCCTGTCGCGCGCGGCCCTGACCACGCACGGCTTCGAGGGCAAGGTGGGCCAGACGTTGGTCGTGCCGTCGACCTCGGGTGCCACCATCGTCGCGGTGGGCATCGGCGACGCGCGCAAGGCGACCGTGGCGACGGTTCGTCGTTCGGCCGCGGCACTCGCACGGGCCGCGTCGCGTCGTGCGTCGGTGGCCACCACGTTGGTCGACGCCGTGTCGCTCGACGCCCGCTCGGCGGCGCAGGCGGTGGTGGAGGGTTTCGTGCTGGCGTCGTACCGGTTCACCGATCTCAAGTCGGGTGTCGAGAATCCGGCGGTGACGCTCTCGGTCGTGGCCACCGGGGCCCGGGCCAAGGGATGCGACTCCGGTGTCGATCGGGGCCGCGTGACGGCCGCGGCGGCCTGGACGGCACGTGATCTGGCCAACACCCCGCCGGCGTACCTCACGGCACGCATGCTCGCCGATCGGGCGGTGGCCATGGCCAAGGAATCCGGTCTCGAGGTCGAGGTGTTCGACAACGACAAGTTGGCCGTCATGGGATGTGGCGGATTGCTGGGGGTCAACCGCGGATCCACCGAACCGGCGCGCATGGTGAAACTGACGTATTCGCCCGCCGGCGCCTCGGGTCACCTCGTCATGGTGGGCAAGGGCATCACCTACGACTCCGGTGGAATCAGCCTGAAGCCGAGCGACGCCAGCCACGCCAACATGAAGATGGACATGTCGGGTGCCGCCGCCGTGTTGTCGGCCATGAGCGCGTTGAAGGCTCTGCGTTGTCGCACCAAGGTCACCGGCTACCTGATGTGCACCGACAACCGTCCGTCGGGAAGCGCGGTGGCCATGGGTGACGTGCTCACGTTCCGCAACGGCAAGACCGCCGAGATCCACAACACCGACGCCGAGGGCCGTTTGGTGTTGGCCGACGGTTTGTCGCTCGGAGTGGAGGCCAAGCCCGATGCCATGGTCGACATCGCGACCCTCACCGGGGCCTGCATGGCCGCTTTGGGAACCAAGATCGCCGGCGTGCTCGGAACCAACGACGCCTTCATCGATCAGGTGAAGAGCTCGGCGGGTCGGGCCGACGAGCCGGTGTGGCAGTTGCCGCTCGAGCGCGACTATCGCCGTCTGCTGGATTCCAACGTGGCCGACATGCGCAACATCGGCGGCCCGTACGCCGGCGCCATCACCGCGGCGTTGTTCCTGTCCGAGTTCACCGCCGACGTGCCGTGGGCGCACCTCGACATCGCCGGCCCCATGAGCGTGGACGCCGACGACGGCTGGCTCAGCCGCGGAGCCACGGGCTTCGGCACGCGACTGTTGATCGACCTGGCGTTGAACTTCAGCAAGCCGAAGCGCTGACCGCGGTCTCCGGGAGTACGTCGTCGCGCAGTTCCATGTCGCGGTCGTCGCGCAGTTCGTGGGCGATGGCGAGGGCGACCGCGTTGTCGGCGTCGCTCCACACGGCGTGGGCCCGCTGCAGGTGTTCGGGTAGTCGGGCGAGGTGACGCACGCTCAACGGAGGAACGACGGTCCGCACGGCCACGGTGCCGTCCACGTGTCGGGCCATGCCGAACATCACCAGTCGTTGCAGCGCGCGGCCGAACGCGTTCGCACGATTCGAGTCCCAGCCGAGCCCCAGTGCCGACGCCATGGCGGGGAGGTTCACGTGGTGTCCGTCGGGGTGCGCCACCGCTGCCACCGCCAGTCGGCGCAACAGCCAGGTGGCGGTGGGTCCGAGGACTCCGAGCCAGAACAGTTCGACGTAATCACCCAGAGCATCGTGGCCGAGTCGTTCGATCAGGGGATCGCGCCAGCGCACGATGACGAGTCGATCGGCTGATGGTGATGGTCGTTCGGACACGGGACCTCCGGTTGCTTCGGGTGTCACGGGGTGGGCGGGGGTGGCGGGCCCATGGTGATCGGTGGGAGACTGAGCGCGTGACGTCGCATCCCATCGCCACCTCGATCGACGATCCGCTGTTCGACGAGATCGTCGGATGGGTCGCCGAGGCCGAGCGGATCACCGTGCTCACCGGAGCGGGCATCTCCACCGGTTCGGGTGTGCCGGACTTCCGTGGTCCGAA
>WLEG01000220.1 GCA_009704425.1 Actinomycetota bacterium
GCGTGCGGGAGTCGTTGATCGGCCACGGCGCCGGTCATGCCGATGCGTTCCCACACCGCCTGCGCCGTGTCGGGCACGGCGGGGGAGGCCAGGATCGCCACGATGCGCAACGCCTCGAGGGCATCGCCCATGACGGCGTCGAGGTCCGGTCCGGGTTCGGCCTTCCATGGTTCGTTGGTTTCGAGATGGGCGTTGGTGGCGCGGATGAGTTGCCACGTGGCTTCGAGCGCGCGGCTGGGCTGCACCTCGTTCCAGCGCGCGGTGGTCTCGGTTAGCGCCTCGGCCGCGGCCACGGCGAGGGGGCTGTCGGGACGGGGACGCGGGCCGACGCCGTCGCACTTCTTGCCCACCACGGTGGCCACGCGACTGAGCAGGTTGCCCAGGTTGTTGGCGAGATCGCTGTTGTAGCGACCGATCAGGCCTTCGTAGGTGAAGTCGCCGTCGGCGCCGTAGGGGGTTTCGGCGAGCACGTAGTAGCGGAATCCGTCGACGCCGATGTCGTCGATGAGATCGAGGGGGTTCACGACGTTGCCGGTGGTCTTGGACATCTTCTCGCCACCGACGAGAAGCCAACCACCGACGGCCCAACCCTTGGGCGGCTCGATGCCGGCCGACATGAGCATCGCGGGCCAGTACACGCAGTGGAAGCGGATGATGTCCTTGCCGATCATGTGGAAGTCGACCGGCCAATGCCGGGCGAACTGCTCGTCGTCGGTTCCGTATCCGACCGCGGTGATGTAGTTCGCGAGCGCGTCGAACCACACGTAGGTGACGTGCTCATCGTTCCACGGCAACGGGATTCCCCACGAGAAGCTGGTGCGGCTGATGCTGAAATCGAGAAGTCCCTGCTTGATGAAGCCGATGACCTCGTTCATGCGGTAGTCGGGAACGATCGCGCCCGGATGGTCGGCGTACCACTTCAGCAAGCGGTCCCCGTACCGGCTGAGACGGAAGAAGTAGTTCTCCTCCTCGACCTGTTCCACCGGCTTCTTGTGGATCGGGCAGTTGCCCTCGACGAGGTCGTCCTCGGTGAAGTATGCCTCGCAGGCCACGCAGTAGAGACCGCGGTAGGTGTCGAGTTCGATGTCGCCGTTGTCGTAGCAGGCCTGCAACAACTTCTGAACCCCGAGGCGATGGCGGGTCTCGGTGGTGCGGATGAAGTCGTCGTTGGAGATGTTCAGGCGCTTCCAGGCGTCGGCGAACAGAGGTGCGATCGAGTCGGCGAAGGCCTGCGGCGCCATGCCGGCGGCATCGGCGGCTTGCTGGATCTTCAGTCCGTGCTCGTCGGTGCCGGTGAGGAAGTGAACGTCGTCGCCGAGGAGTCGGTGCCAACGGCAGAGCGCGTCTCCGATGATCGTCGTGTAGGCGTGTCCGAGGTGCGGCTTGGCGTTGACGTAGTAGATGGGGGTTGTCGCGTAGAACGCGCGGGAGTCGGCCACGTCTCTCAGGCTACCGACGATCCCCTGGTGGAACTGGTGGCAGGAATCGCCAGAAATTGGTCGTTCATGCCACCGGTTCCTAAGTTCGTCACGTGCAGAAGCGTCTCTTCGAGTTCGACACGGCCACGGCGTTGGAACCGCTGGACGTGGTCGACGGCGTTCATCATTTCGCCACACGCGTGCATCCGGGTTGGGACATTCTGGGCAACGCCAACGGTGGTTACCTGATGGCATTGGTGGGGCGGGCGGTGTCGATGGCCACCGGCCGACCCGACTGCGTCACCATCACCGCTCATTACCTCGCTCCGTGTCCCGCGGGCGACGCGCGCATCACCGTCACTCCGGTTCGCGCCGGTCGTCGTTTCGCCACGACCACGGCGAGCCTGTTCCTGTCCGACGCGAACGGTGGCGAAAAGGAGATCATCAGGGTGCTGGCCACCGTCGGCGATCTGGCCACCGATCCCGGTGGACCCTCGGCGATGCAGCGCACGATGCCCGAGATCGCGCCGTTCGACGAGTGCCTCCTGATGTCGGACACGTCCGTGAACGACTTCGCGCACATTCACGGTCGACTCGCCACGCGCGGGCAATCCGAGGACATCGCGTTCCGTTCGGGCTCGCCGTCGGGTCGCGCCACGATGCGCGGATGGTTCGCCTTCCCCGACGGACGTCCGATCAATTCGACGGCGCTGTTGTTGGCATCGGACGCCTTTCCGCCCGCGGTGTTCAACCTCAGCCTGCCGGCGGCATGGGTGCCCACGGTGGAGTTGACCGTGCACGTTCGGGCGATCCCGGCTCCGGGCCCGGTGGCGTGCTTCTTCGACACGCGTTTCGTTCAGAACGGGTTGCTGGAGGAGGACGGCGAGATGTGGGACGCGAACGGTGTGTTGGTGGCGCAGAGCCGGCAGTTGGCCCTCGCCCCGCGCGGGTGACGGTCCCTCAGCTCCGTTCGTCGTCGCTCTTCGACAACTCGAGGGCCCGGTTGTAGACGGTCTTCTTGGGGGCACCGGTGAGTTCGGCCACCACCGCGGCGGCGTCGCGAACGCTCACTCCCGCGGCCAGTTCGGCGAGCAACAGACGGTCGATGTCGTCGTCGGTGGCCGCCGGTTCGTCGGCCGCACCCTCGACGACCAACACGAATTCTCCCTTGGGTTCTACTCCGGCGAAGTTGGTGACGGCGTCGGCGATCGAACCGCGCCACACCTCCTCGTGGATCTTGGTCAGTTCGCGGGCGACCACGATGCGTCGCTCACCTCCGAGCGAGACGTAGAGATCCTCGAGCGTTCGCTGCAGTCGGTGGGGCGCCTCGTACAGAACCGTCGTGCGTCGTTCACGAACCAGATCGGCGATGGAACGGGCGCGCTCCTTTCCGCCGCGGGGCAGGAAACCGTCGAAGGCGAAACGTTCGGTGGGCAGGCCGCTGATGACGAGGGCCATCACGAACGCGGCCGGACCGGGCACCGCGGTGACGATGTGGGCGGTTTGCGAGACGGCGCGCACGATGCGTTCGCCCGGATCGCTGATGCCGGGGGTTCCGGCATCGGTCACCAGACAGACGTCCCGACCCTCGTTCAGGGCGTCGAGAACGCGGGGGATCGACGCGTGTTCGGTGTGCTCGTCGACGCGCATGAGCTTGGCGTCGATGCCCAGGTTCTTCAGCATCATCCCGGTGCGTCGCGTGTCCTCGCAACACACCAACCCGGCGGCGGTGAGTTCCGCGATCGCGCGCGGCGAGACGTCGGACATGTTCCCGATGGGAGTGGCCACGAGGACGAGTCGACTCATCGGGTATCCCCGACGTTCGTGCGAATCTCGACGACGTCCCCCACGCGCAAGCCCCAACGCGAGAAAGCTCCACGTTCGGCCTCCACGACGACACGGGCACCCGGGACCGGGGCCCCGAGTCGATGTCGTCGCATGCGCACGGCCTTGACCACGCGGCCCTCGGCATCGAGATAGGCGACGTCGAGGTCGAACCGCATTCCGATCGTGTGGACCCAGCGACACGACGGCAACACGAACGCCCCCTCGCAGTCGGTGCGACCGCGCAAGCCGATCCGACGGTCCCGGTTCGAGGCGGCCACGGTGGCGCTGGCGAGAACGCGTCCTTCGCTCACGAGCCACGCCGTCGGTTCGGTCACGTTCTTGCCTCCGTTGCACTCAGACGTTGAAGCGGAACTCCATCACGTCACCGTCGACCGGGTGGTATTCCTTGCCTTCGATACGGATCTTGCCCAGTTCCTTGGCCTTGGTCCACGAACCGATGTCGAGTAATTCGTCCCAACGGATGACCTCGGCCTTGATGAAACCACGCTGGAAGTCGCTGTGGATCCGCCCGGCGCATTCGGGGGCGTTCGAGCCCGCGTAGAAGGTCCAGGCACGTGTTTCCTTCTCGCCGGTGGTGAAGTAGGTGCGCAAACCGAGCAGGTGATACGCACTGCGCACCATGCGGAACAACGCGCCCTCGCCGAGACCGAAACCCTCGAGCATCTCGGCGCGCTCCACCGGATCCACGATGGTGGCGGCCTCGGCTTCCA